>USTP01000046.1 GCA_900557695.1 uncultured Thermoanaerobacterales bacterium
CGTAAGATCGTCGGCAGCGTCAGATGTGTATAAGAGACAGATATAATATAGAAGGAAAAATATATATAGGAGAGCTAATGAGAAGAGTTATGGTATCACACTTTGAAAGAGAAATAGTTAAAACTATCGACAGTCAAAAAAATTCATACTTAGAAGATGTTAGAAAATCTACAGAATTCGAATCATATTTTACACAAGCATTGAAAAGTCCTAAAACCATAAATCTTAGGGGCTTTATAAGAGAAAATTTAAACGCCTCGGCTTGCTTGTTTGGAGTGCCCTCCCTCGTCCTTTTATCCCCATCCTTTACCTTTGGTAGAAGCCTATCTAGTTGCTTAGCTTCTATATTAACTTTTAATAAAAAAACTACTTTTAAACTAGTTTTTGCAAACCTAACCAATCTTTCTGCTTTTTGCAGGGTTCAAACAAGAGAGGTTCAAGGCATTAAGAAGTTTGAAAAATTTAGAATACACAATCTTTGCTTCATAGAAACAGACAAGCATGTTATTTCCCCTAGTTTCAATTTTATCGTTGAAAAGCAATTGTTTTATAAAATGATGGGACCTATTGTATATGAAGTAATAACAAGCGAAGAACTTAACGAGTCGGTTATATTTAAAAGAATGAAAAAACAAAGCAAAAAGCAAAATTTAAGCGAACCCGTTTATGACTATACCTTTATGTCGATGCGAATAGACGAACTTCTAACAGATTCATTTTTGTCTAACGCAATTTCAGTTTTCCCAAAAGGTCATTCAAAAAGACTAAGAGAAATTGACAGTTTGTTATATGACGCGCTTATCAAAGACCGTAAAATTTTAGCAAAGGTTTGCTACAACATAAATGCTGGAGAAACTTTTTGCCCATGTTTACCTTCAATAGATGAAGAAAGTGATAATGATTTTAAATATTTATATAGCATGTTAACCGATGTATAAATCTAATAAAAAGCTTAAAAGCGGGAGCAAGTGCCCCCGCTTTTGAATGGTTTTTAACCTCCTAAATAAATATTCACAAAATTAAAAATAATATGCATTAAAAATATTTTTATCCTCAAAACCTTTTCAAACCAAGGGGCATTAGTAAATTTTCTATTGCCAAAGTAAAGTCTTTTGCATAGTGGTTAACATAATCTATAAGAGATTGAAGTTCAGCTAAAGCCTCGGTATAAGCGTTTTCCTCGGTGTATGTTTTAATTTTAGACAGACCCACTTCTATGTCTTTAAGCCCCGTATGCCAAATAAGTGCTTTTAAAACCTTTACCTTTTTATGCCAACTAGCGTGCAAATTCTCTACATATTTAATATTTTCCTCAGTGTCTATATTTTCTTCGTTTGCACTAAGCATGGGCTCAAAGGCTTCTAAGTTTTCTCGAAGCCCAACAAAAGCTTTGTTAACATAGTTATATTCAAGCGCACATCCAATTATAAGGCACACGAAAATAACAGTAATAATAATCCACTTCTTTACCATCCCCCGCCTCCTTCAAGAGGCATTGTAAATGTTATATACCCCTTACCATTTTTTGCTTGAATAAAACAATTCCCATTGTTATCTAGCGTGAAAAGCAAAACATCTTTTATCTTATTAACATTTGCCTTCTTTAAACACTCGTTAATAAAAGCATCGTTAATACCTGTTAAACTAACATTCTCTTTCATTAGTTTTCCATCCATTATAATATTAACAGGCAACGCACTTGGAGTGATTTTAACTTTCATATCTTGCCGAGTTGCAGGCTCTAGTTCTGCCTTTTTTATTACACACATTTTTCCATTTGTTTCAATAATTGCATATTGCACATCTTCAATATTAAACACATCACAACCTCTAAGGGCTTCAATCATATCATCTAAAGTCATATTTAGTTTTTTAAGTTCATTATAACTTATTCCATTTGGACCTATAACTATGGCAGGACGACCAGATAAAAGATATCTTAATTTCATACTTTTTCTAGAAATAACGCAAATAAGAAAATGAACTATAAGTAAACTAAATATTGGAACAATGCCATGCACAAGAGGCACTGCAAGCTCTGCCATAGGTATGCAAGCAAGGTCGGCAATAATTAAAGTGATAACAAACTCAAAGGGTTGCATTTCCCCAACCTGCCTCTTTCCCATTAGCCTTATTATAACCAAAACAAAAAGGTAGATAACCACCGACCTAATTAACATTATGCTCATACCTAAATTATTGCTTAATAATTTATTTTTATACAAAATAAAAGGAGGCGCTTTACCTCCCCTTTATTTGTAAGATATATATCACTTAAATAAGTATTTTACAATTTATTTATTATTTTCACTTTCAAGGATAGATTTTAAAACCCCGCCCGTGTAGCTCTTTTCACACTTTGCAACTTCTTCAGGGGTTCCTATAGCAACAATATTACCCCCAGCATCTCCCCCCTCGGGACCAAGGTCTATGATATTATCTGCTATTTTCATAATATCAGTGTTATGCTCTATCACAACAACGGTGTTGCCACTATCAACAAGCCTGTTTAATATTTTAACTAGTTTATGCACATCATAGGTGGAAAGTCCTGTTGTTGGCTCGTCTAGTATATACATGGTTTTGCCTGTTGCTCTTTTTGAAAGTTCAGTTCCAAGTTTAACGCGTTGAGCCTCTCCACCAGAAAGCGTTGTTGCACTTTGCCCAAGTTTAATATAACCAAGGCCAACATCATATAAGGTTTGAAGTTTGTTTTTAATGGTTGGAATATTTTCAAATAGTTTCAATGCGTCCTCAACAGTCATCTCTAAAACATCGTTTATGCTTTTGCCCTTATACTTAACCTCTAAAGTTTCGCTATTATACCTCTTGCCATGGCACTCTTCACAGGTAACATAAACATCTGGCAAAAAGTGCATCTCTATTTTGTGTAGACCATCTCCACCACAGGCTTCGCATCTACCCCCCTTAACATTAAAGCTAAACCTGCTTGCCGTGTAGCCTTTTGCCTTTGCATCTAAAGTTGAGGCAAACAACTCACGAATTGGAGTAAACACACCCGTGTATGTAGCGGGGTTGCTTCTTGGAGTTCTTCCTATTGGCGATTGGTCTATAACCACAACCTTGTCTAGGTTTTCATAACCAAGAAGTTCCTTATGCGTGCCTGCATCAATCTTTGTTGCACCATTAAGCTTGGTTGCAAGCACAGGATACAGTATCTCATTAACCAAACTGCTTTTGCCGCTTCCCGAAACTCCAGTAACAACATTTAATAGCCCCAAAGGAAATTTCACATCAATATTTTTAAGGTTATGCACTGAAGCGCCTTTTATTTCGATAAACTTTCCGTTTGGCTTTCTTCTTTTCTTTGGCACCTCAATTCTCTTTTCGCCCGACAAATATTTGCCCGTGATAGACCTTTCGCTTGCAATAATATCTTCAAGCGTGCCTTGAGCCACAATTTCTCCACCATGAACTCCAGCTTTTGGCCCAACATCCACAATATAGTCAGCACTTCTTATTGTGTCCTCATCGTGCTCAACAACAATAACCGAGTTGCCTAGATCTCTAAGTTTAGTTAGCGTTTTTATAAGCTTATGCGTATCGCGAGGATGAAGGCCAATGCTTGGTTCGTCTAGAACATAAAGCACGCCAACTAAGGCACTTCCAATCTGCGAAGCAAGCCTAATTCTTTGCGCCTCCCCGCCCGATAAGGTTCCCGAGCTTCTAGAAAGCGTGAGGTATTCAAGCCCAACATCACTTAAAAATTTAAGCCTTGCCCTAATTTCTTTAATAATGCTTTCGCTTATTTTTGCTTCTTTCTCGCTAAGCTTTAACGCGTCTAGCCATTCAACAATTTTTGTAACACTCATATCTGTTACATCTGCAATATTTTTATCTGCTATATATATGCTAAGTGCCTCTTTTGACAGCCTTCTACCATGGCAAAGGTCGCAAGGCTTATGCACCATATATCTTTCAATGTCTTGTTTAATAAAATCGCTAGACGCCTTTTGGTACCTTCTTTCAAGATTGGGAATAATGCCCTCAAAATCGCTTTTATAGGCACCCGTAAATCTATCGGAACTATACTCAAGGTCTACCTCTTCCCCATGCGTGCCATATAGAATAATATCTTTTATTTCTTTAGGCAAATCTTTATAGGGCGTGTTTAAACTAAAGCCATACCTGTTTGAAAGTGCTCTAAAATACATCTTTGAAAAACCGCCATCAGTCCATCCAGAAACAGAGATTGCCCCATCATTTAAGCTAAGTTCTGGGTGTTTTACAACAAGGTTTTCATCAACAACAAGTTTGTAGCCAATACCTGAGCATTCTGGGCAAGCCCCAAACGGTGTGTTAAACGATAAAAGCCTTGGCGAAACCTCAGAGAATGAAAAACCGCAAGTGCTACAAGCATGCTTAGTTGAATAAAGTTTTTCTTTGCCATCTGTGTCTATAATAACCAAGCCGTCTGAAAACTTAAGCGCCGTTTCTATACTTTCAATTAACCTCGACTTAATATCATCTCTTTTAATAAGTCTATCAACAACCACGCTAATATCGTGTTTTTTCTTTTTATCTAACTTTATCTCGTCATCAAGGCTTAGCACCTCTCCATCAACTTTAGCTCGCATAAAGCCGCTTTTTTTAAAGCTTTCAAATAACTTTGAAAACTCGCCTTTCTTCCCTCGAACAGCAGGAGCAATTACCATTATTTTTGCACCCTCACTTGCGCTTAAAGCCTGTTTTGCAATGCTATCTACCGTGCTTGGCTTAATAGGGGTGTGGCAATTAGGGCAATATGGCACACCAATGTGAGCAAAAAGTAGCCTAAAGTAATCATAAATTTCTGTAACAGTTCCAACCGTTGAACGAGGGTTAGAACTTGTTGTTTTTTGGTCGATAGCAATAGATGGCGAAAGCCCATCTATCTGGTCTACATCAGGTTTTTGCATCTGCCCTAAAAACTGCCTTGCATACGAAGAAAGCGACTCCATGTACCGCCTTTGCCCCTCGGCAAAAATAGTGTCAAACGCAAGTGACGACTTTCCCGACCCAGAAAGCCCTGTAAACACAACAAACTTATTCCTAGGAATTTCTAGGTTAACATTTTTTAGATTGTTTTCTCTTGCCCCAAAAACTCTTATCTTTTCGTCCATTTATTTCTACCCTCTTTTTTGTAAGTGTTTTTTTCGCCCTTAAGCTCAATAATTTTATCTCTAAGTTCTATTGCCGATTCAAAGTCAAGCTCCTTAACCGCAGCCTCAAGTTCTTTTTCTAGCTTTGCAACAAGTTGCTTCTTTTCTTTCTCGCCTATCTTTTGGCTTTCTGTTATCTTGCTTGAAACTTTAATAGTGTTATGAATATCTTTAACTATGGTTTTTGGCACAATATTACGCTCTTTGTTATACCTCTTTTGAATCTCGCGCCTACGATTTGTTTCATCTATTGCGCGTTTCATAGAGTCGGTAATAGTGTCGCCATACATTATAACCTTGGCCTCTGCATTTCTTGCCGCCCTACCAATAGTTTGAATTAAAGCACCCTCACTTCTTAAAAAGCCCTCTTTATCGGCATCAAGAATAGCCACAAGTTTAACCTCTGGCAAATCTAGCCCCTCACGCAGCAAGTTTATACCAACTATAACATCACACTCGCCCGTTCTTAGGCTGTTTATTATCTCCATTCTCTCCATGGTTTTAATCTCAGAATGAAGATATGTTGTTTTAACGCCATGCTCCTCTAAATACTTAGAAAGGTTTTCTGCCATTTTCTTAGTTAGCGTGGTAACAAGCGCCCTTCCTCCGCTTGCAATTGTTTTGTTTAGTTCACTTAAAAGGTCGTCTACCTGACCTTTAACAGGACGAACAAAAATTTCTGGGTCTAGTAGCCCAGTTGGCCTAATAATTTGCTCAACAACATTGTCTGCATGCTTCATTTCATACGGCCCAGGCGTTGCCGACACGCAAATAAGCTGGTCGAACTTTTTTTCAAACTCCTCAAACTTTAGCGGCCTGTTATCATATGCAGACTTTAACCTAAAGCCATAACCAACAAGATTGTCTTTCCTTGCTCTATCTCCATTATACATAGCTCGAATTTGCGGAAGAGTCATGTGGCTTTCGTCTATAATCATAAGATAGTCGTCTGGAAAATAGTCTAAAAGCGTGTAGGGAGCATCCCCTGGCTTTCTGCCGTCAAAATACCTAGAGTAGTTTTCAACACCACTAGTGTAGCCCATTTCCCTAAGCATTTCAATGTCGTAACTTGTTCGTTGTTTTAGCCTCATAGCCTCAACTATCTTGCCTTGGTCCTCAAACGCCTTAACTTCGCTTTCCATATCTTTTTCAATTTGCTTTAAACAGGTTTCCATTTTCTCTGGGCTTGAAACATAGTGAGATGCTGGGTAGATGGCAACATGGCTAAGCTTGCTTACAGCTTTTCCACTAACGGCCTCAACCTCATATATTCCATCTATTTCATCCCCAAAGAAATCTATTCTTATGCTCAGTTCGTTTGAAGAGGCTGGGAACACCTCTAAAACATCTCCCCTCACTCTAAAGTTTCCTCGAATAAATTCTATGTCGTTTCGTTTATACTGGTTGTCTACTAGCCTTGAAATAACTTTTTCTCGGCTTATCTTCATTCCTGGCCTCAAAGATATTGCCATCTTTTCATATTCGCTTGGCTCGCCTAAGCCATAAATGCAAGAAACAGATGCCACAATAATCACATCACGCCTTTCAAAAAGTGCACAAGTTGCCGAGTGGCGAAGCTTATCAATCTCGTCATTTATAGCAAGGTCTTTTTCAATATAAGTGTCAGACGAAACAATATATGCCTCTGGCTGATAATAGTCGTAATACGAAACAAAATAGTTTACAGAATTTTCTGGAAAAAATTCACGAAGCTCGTTGCAAAGCTGAGCAGCTAAAGTTTTATTGTGGGCAATAACTATAGTTGGGCGCTGCACCCTTTCAATAATATTGGCCATAGTAAAAGTTTTACCACTTCCAGTAACTCCAAGTAGAACCTGCTCACGAAGCCCATCATTAAGCCCCTGAACCAGTTTATCTATAGCCTGGGGCTGGTCGCCCGTTGGCTTAAACTTTGAGTGAATTTTAAACTCCAACTTTTTAGCCCTTTACTTTTTCTATTATTATTTGCTCTTTTGTTTTTTTAAATACTTAAAAGCCTACTTATTCTACCACTAAATTTTATTATTCGCAACAGTTTTGCGTTATCAAACATATGTTTAATAAAAAAATATCTACCATGCAAAGTTTGCTGGTAGATATAAAAATTTTTATGGTATATTGTCACGCATAGCACCTTAAACTCTAGAAAAAATGGGAAGTGTGGCATAAGTGTATTGCCACGCATAGCACCTACCGTCCTTAGCTTCTTCCCTGCTATAACTTACTTTATTTAACCTATTAAACGCACAAATTCTCGAAATTTCATTTAGATAGCTAAACGCAAAGCAGGCCGAACGCCGTTGTCCTTAACTTGCACACTAGTCATGACGAGATGGCCATCATAGGACACAAACAGGCTGCTATATAACAGGCCGTTCAGGCCTTCAAGGGAATCCCCCGCCGACCTTAGCCAGTAGTCGCTTGTTTCTCTCCTATAACTCGTTGTATAATCTGTGTCCATTTCTACATAATTGCTTATCGCAAAGTCTGTTGGGCTACACATTCTTCTAGCATAGTCTTGGTTTGTTGTTCCTGTAGAAAACAATCCACTACTCATTTCGTCACGACTTCTTAAATAT
>USTP01000047.1 GCA_900557695.1 uncultured Thermoanaerobacterales bacterium
CGTCGGCAGCGTCAGATGTGTATAAGAGACAGATATAATATATGTTTGTATTTTGCTTGTTTTTTGGGCTAATGTTTGATATAATAATTTCAATGACTATGTGTCACAAAATCAAGCTAAAAAAGGGGCGATAAAATGGATAATATAGGTAAAGTTGACAAAGCGTATGGCGAAGAGCAGATTCAGGTTCTAGAGGGGCTTGAGCCCGTTAGAAAGCGTCCTGGAATGTATATTGGTTCTACCGATGAAAAGGGCCTTCATCATCTTGTAACCGAAATTGTGGATAACTCTATAGACGAAGCTCTTGCAGGCTATTGCACAGAGATACTAGTAGAAATAAACGCAGATGGGTCGTGCTCGGTAACAGATAATGGTAGAGGTATACCTACTGGTATTCACAAAAAAGAGGGAAAGAGTGCTGTTGAACTTGTTTTAACCAAGCTTCATGCTGGTGGTAAGTTTGGTGGCGGAGGTTATAAAATCTCAGGCGGGTTGCATGGGGTTGGTCTGTCGGTTGTTAACGCACTTTCTGAATGGCTAGAGGTTGAGGTTTTTCAAGATGGTAAGCACTTTAAGCAGGTTTACAATCGTGGCATACCGCAAAGAGATTTGCAGGTTATTGGCGAATCAGAGAAAACTGGAACAAAAGTTACCTTTATGCCAGATGACGAGATTTTTGAAACCGTTACTTTTGACTTTAATTTAATTAAGTCAAGGCTTCGTGAGCTTGCCTTTTTAAATAAAGGTATAAAGATTATTGCGAAAGACCATCGAGATGGCAAAGAAGAAACAATGCACTATGAAGGCGGTATTGTTGAGTTTGTTGAGCAGATGAACCAAAATCGCGAAACGGTGTTTCCAAAACCTATTTATATAGATGATAGCGTTAATGGTGGAGAAATTGAGGTTTCCTTCCAGTATAACGATAGCTATAATGAGATTATTCATGCTTATGCGAACAACATAAACACAGAGGAGGGTGGAACCCACCTTGAGGGCTTTAAAAAGGCGCTAACCAAAGTTTTAAACGACTATGGTCATAAGCTAAACATTTTAAAAGAAAGCGAGAAGCTATCGGGCGAAGATGTTAGAGAGGGGTTAACGGCTGTAATTTCAGTTAAGCTAACCGAGCCTCAGTTTGAGGGGCAAACAAAAACAAAGCTAGGCAATAGTTTTATGCAAGGAGCTGTGGCGAAAGTTGTTACAGATAAGTTTGGGGAATATCTTGAAGAGCATCCTAAAGAAGCTAAAGACCTTATTCTAAAAAGCGTTACTGCTCAAAGAGCAAGAGAAGCTGCAAGAAATGCAAGGGAACTAACAAGAAGAAAGGGCGTGCTTGAAACAAACTCTCTTCCTGGAAAACTTGCCGATTGTTCTGAGCGTGACCCAAAACTTTGCGAGATATACATTGTTGAGGGCGATAGCGCAGGCGGAACAGCAAAGCAAGGAAGAGATAGGCGTTTCCAAGCAATTTTGCCACTTAGAGGTAAGATTTTAAATGTTGAAAAAGCAAGGCTAAACAGAGTTTTGGAAAATGCTGAAATTAAAGCTATGGCAACTGCGTTTGGTGCGGGAATTGGCCCAGACTTTGATATTTCAAAACTTAGGTACGATAAAATTATTTGTATGACAGATGCCGATGTTGATGGTAGCCATATAAGAATACTTCTTTTAACTTTCTTCTATCGCTATATGCGTCCACTAATTGAAGAGGGGCATGTGTATGCAGCAATGCCACCACTTTATAAAGTTGAAAAAGGTAAGCAAGAGGTTTATTGCTACACGGATGAAGAAAAGGAAAAGGCTGTTGCTGAAATGGGCGGAGCAAGTAAGTGCCAGGTTCAAAGATACAAAGGTTTAGGCGAGATGGACAAGGAGCAACTTTGGTATACCACTATGAGCCCAGAGCATAGAAGTTTAATTCAAATAAAAATGAAAGATGCAATCGAGGCAGAGCAAGTGTTTACCCTTCTTATGGGTGAAGACCCTGTTCTTCGTAGGCAGTTTATTGAAGAAAACGCAAAACTAGTTACAGATTTGGATATTTAGGAGTGAAGATATGGCAAAGAAACACGATTATTCTCAAGAATATGAGCAAATTGTGGATAACACTAAGATTATCCCAGTTGAAATTGAAAATGAAATGAAAAAATCGTTTATGGCTTATGCTATGGCTGTTAATGTTTCAAGAGCTATCCCAGATGTTAGGGATGGTTTGAAACCTGTTCATAGGCGTATTTTATACTCTATGAGCGAAATTGGCTTAACCTATGATAAGCCACACAAAAAATGTGCGAGAATTGTTGGTGACGTTTTAGGTAAGTACCATCCTCATGGCGATAGTGCGGTTTATGGGGCGCTTGTTAGGCTAGCGCAAGACTTCTCTATTCGTTGCCCACTAGTAGACGGGCATGGTAACTTTGGTTCAGTTGATGGCGACTCTCCTGCCGCATACCGTTATACAGAGGCAAGGCTTTCTAAAATAGCATCTGAGATGCTTAGAGATATTGATAAAAACACGGTAGACTTCACTCCAAACTTTGATGAAACATTGCAACAGCCAGTTGTGCTTCCAGCAAGATTTCCAAACCTACTTGTTAATGGGTCGGATGGTATTGCAGTTGGTATGGCAACAAATATTCCACCTCACAACCTTGGCGAAGTTATAGATGCAACGGTTGCGCTTCTTCACAACCCAGATATAACTATTGAAGAGCTTATAAAACTTGTTCCAGCGCCAGACTATCCAACAGGCGGAATTATAATGGGAACAAAAAATGTTGCAAATGCCTATGCAACAGGTAAGGGAAGCGTAGTTGTTAGGTCGAGAACCGAGATTGAGGAAGATGGTAATAGAAGCAGAATTATTGTAACAGAAATTCCTTATCAGGTTAACAAATCCGAGCTTATTGTGTCTATAGCCGATCTTGTGAAGAACAAGAGGATAGAGGGTATTGCAGATGTTAAGGAAGAGTCGGACAAGAAGGGCATGAGGATAGTTATTGAAATTAAGAAAGACTATCAGCCTCAAGTTATTCTAAATTATCTATTTAAACACACGCAACTGCAAAACTCATACGGCATAACTTTTCTAGCGTTAATTGATGGCGTGCCTAAAATTTTAAACTTAAAGCAAATTCTAGAAGCATATATAAACCACCAAAAAGATGTGGTTGAAAGAAGAACTAGGTTCGACCTAAATCGTGCCGAGGAAAGAGAGCATATTGTTAAGGGGCTTGTTATCGCCTTAGCTAATATTGATGATGTTATAAGAATAATAAAGGCCTCTGCAGATAAGGTTGATGCATCGGCAAAACTTCAAGAAAGTTTCTTGCTTTCAGATAAGCAGGCAAATGCAATTCTAGATATGAGGCTTCAAAGATTAACTAGCCTAGAAGTTGAAAAACTTAACGAAGAGCAAGAAGAGCTACTTAAAACTATAGTAGAGCTAAAAGGAATTTTGGCTAGCGAAGAAAAAGTTAAAAACATTATTGCAGATGAGCTTCTTGAAATTAAGGCAAAATATAATGACGAGAGAAAAACAGAAATAAGCCTAGATTATTCAGACATAAATATTGCCGACCTTATTGAAAAGGAAGATGTTGTTGTTTCTATGACCCACTTTGGATATATTAAAAGAGTTCCTGTTAACGAGTATAGAAGCCAGCACAGAGGCGGTATGGGTGCTATTGCCCATAAGGCAAAGGAAGAAGACTTTGTTGAGAACTTGTTTATTTCAAACACGCATGATGATATTCTTCTATTTAGCAACCTTGGCAAGGTTTACACGATGAAGTGCTATGAAATTCCAGAGGGGCAAAAGCAGGCAAAGGGAAGAGCTATTGTAAATCTTCTAGAGCTTGCAAGCGGAGAAAAAATCAATGCAATTATGCCACTAAGTAAAGATGCAGAGGGCTACCTTGTTATGGCAACTAAAAAGGGCATGATTAAAAAGACAGATATTAAGGAATACATGAATATTCGTAAAGGCGGAAAGATTGCAATATCGCTTATGGGCGGGGATGAACTTATTAGCGTTCAGTGTTCAAATGGCGAAAGTGAGATTTTGGTTGCGTCAAATGAAGGTAAGTGTATTAAGTTTAGTGAAAAAGATGTCAGACCTCTTGGGCGAGATACAATGGGCGTTAGGGCTATTGACTTAGAGGATGACGACTATCTTGTAGACATGATTGTCCTAAAAGAGGGTTATGATATTCTAACAGTATCTCAAAACGGATATGGAAAAAGATGTTCTCAAGATGAGTATAGGCTTCAAAACCGTAAAGGTAAGGGCGTTAAAGCTGGCGTGTTTAACAGCAAAACTGGTAAACTTGTTAACCTTAAACAAGTTAGCGAAGATGAAGATGTTATGATGATTGCCGATAATGGCGTTATTATAAGAACCCCTGCTAAGGACATTAGCAAGATTGGTAGGGATACCATAGGCGTTAAGGTTATGAGGCTAAAAGAGGGTGCTAGCGTTATGTGCGTTGCTATTGCCGACCATGTGGCCGAAGATATGACGGATGA
This sequence comes from uncultured Thermoanaerobacterales bacterium, assembly GCA_900557695.1. GTDB lineage: Bacteria > Bacillota > Clostridia > Christensenellales > UBA1242 > UMGS2069. The sequence goes on from USTP01000047.1 coordinate 4,531, forward strand.
TGAGGGCAAGCCTCATGAAGATTTGGTTATAAACGAAACTATAACTGAAGAAGAATAACCTTAGAAAAATAAAAGAGATGCAAATTGCATCTCTTTTTATATTGTTTTTTTACATTTTAATTTTTAAATTGCCTTGTGCTCTCCAAAAATTGCGAAGTTTAAGATATCAAATTTAAGACCTGTGTTTTCATTTTCGGCAAAGAAATATGAAGAATCTGTAACTTCGATTTTTATAGTGGTTGAAGCAGTGTTTGAAAGGAAATAGTCGTTCACAGGAACTGAAACTTTTACCGCCTTGCCGTTAACCATAGCCACAGAAACTGTTTTTTTGAATGTGCTAGAGCCGCCTGTTGAAGACTGGTCGCCCTTGCTAAGGTTTGAAACGCTTACAATAAGTTCTATTTCTTCGGTTTTATTTCCATAAACTTCAAAGGTTATTTTTTCAAGCGTCATTTGATATAGCCAAGACGGAATACCTGTGAAAGTTATTGAAGTATACTGAGCAGCATTGTCTGTTTTATTATGAGAAAACTCACTTAAAGTTGATTCATTTGTTCCTGTTCTACCGTAAACTTGGTAGTTTACCTTGTTTTCAAAATATCTAGTTAGGGTTATACCGCCATTTGAATTATCGCACCCTGCAAACAGCACTGCAGGTATACATAATATAATTGATAAAATTCCTAGCAATATTTTTTTCATAAGTAGTTAATTTTTACCTCCATCATTTATATATAGTATGCCAAGAGTTCCTTTGCCGCAGTGGCTAGTTATTGTTGCCCCTGCAACTGTGCAAACAACTTCTTTAAATATGTTTTTAGCTTTAACATATTCAACAATTTCATTTGCAATTTCAGGTTCAATTGAAGAGTGGGTGACAAAGCAAATTTCTTTGTCGGGATTGTTATACTCTTTCAAAACATCGTCAACATATTGCTTTAAAACTGGCAAAATCTTTCCCCTTGGTTTGCCATTTGGCTTCATAACCCCATCTATAACCTGAATTCTTGGTTTTATTTTTAATAGGTTTGCTCCAAGCATTGCAAGCGCAGAACATCTACCCCCACGGTATAAATATTCGGTTTCTGGGATGATAAAAGATGCTTGAACGAAGGGAACTCTTTCTTCCACCTTTTTTGCAATCTCTTCTATAGGCAAACCCTCTTTTGCAAGCTTGCAAGCATATAGAACAAGTAGCCCCGTGCCAGTAGAGAGGTTTTTACCATCCACCGAGATAACTTTGCCATCAAACTCTTTTGATGCTGTAACCGAATTGTTGTAGCTGGTGGAAAGCCCACTAGACAAACCAATATGAACAATAGAAATGTCTTTCCCCTCGTTTAGAATGTTTTCAAAAAATCTCTTATAGTCCTCAACGCTTAGCGCTGAAGTTTTTGGAAGTTTTTTGTTTTCTTTAACAAAGGCAAAAATGTCTTCAGGGGTTATATTAACGCCATCTTTAAATTCTTCGCCATTTAAATTTACATAAAGCGGCAAAATTCTAATGTCATTTTCCTTAATTTGCTCTTTGCTTAGGTCGCAAGAAGAGTCGGATGTTATTATTACTTTCATGTTTTTTACTCCTTTGTTTAATATATTTTAGCTCCAAAAATAGCAGTCCATATAGCGTTAAACAGGGTTCTGCCATATTTTACCTGCAAAACAACTTTGCCAAGTATATCGCTTTTTTCAATGGGTCCGAAAAACCTGCTATCTGTGGAATTGTTTCTATTGTCGCCCATAACAAAGTACTGATTATCTTCTAAATCAATTGTATATTGCCCAGTTGTTGAAAGTAGTCGAACAAATCTATTGTAGAAGCTATATGTAGAGTTATACATTATAACATATTGCTCCTGCTCTAAGATATAGTCTTCCTCTAAGAGCACCCCATCTATATATATATCAAAGTAGATGCAAACCTGGGTGTTTTGCATAGTTTGATATGTTTTTATAAAGGTTATAGTTTGCCCAGGCGAAGCAATTATTCTTTTAATTAGTTTTTCATTTGAGGTTGTTTTCCCTTCTTTAATTATAACAATATCTTTATAAGCATAAATGCTAGAAGAGAAAAAGTAGACGGTATCAGTATGGCTATCGCCATTTGTTCCCGTGGCAGAGGCATTTATTGTTGGCTGCATTGAATACCCCTCAACACCTATGGGTGTTAACACTATTTGAAAAACATATAGGCACGAAACAAAACAAACTGCAAAAATAATCATTGCCCCAAGGAAGTATTTAAATATAGAAGAAGAGGTAACAATTTCTATTACTTTAGCTGGTTTCTTTTGCCTCTCAAAAGAAGCTGGCTCTGCCTCTATGTTACTTTTTTCAACTATAGTAGGTTGCTCTATAGTAGAATTTTTGGGTTCGTAGATTACTTCAGCATTGTTTTCTTCGCTAGTTTTAGTTTTTATGCCGTCATTCTCATTTTCCATATAGAATATTTTATCACAGCAATAAATACTTTTGCAATTAAAAAGACAATGAAACATGACGATAATTGTCTAATACTTTAATTAAAAAATAGAGTGTTTGCAAGCGACCTAGTGGCATTGATGCTTTTTGTTAACTTTGTTTCAACAGCTTTTGTTACGGCGTCTTTTTTATTTTCTACATATAAGCCTATTAAATTTCCAGCGTTATATATTACGCTAGTTAAAAGCTTTGCAAGGTCTAAAGTAGAGAAATCGTAATCATCCTCTTCATCTGTATTAACATTTAGGATGGCAGCAACTTCCACAAAAATATCTTTAAGCATAACCGATAAAAGATTAGTGGCATCCTTAATATTTTTTTGTGCGCTAGCTATATCGCCATTTTCCATATCTATTCCGTTTGAAATTAAAAGTTTTGTTACTTCTGCAGAGTGCTCAATAAGCTCTGAAAGTGTTGCAATATTTTTATCCATAATTTTCTCCTTGAATTTAATATATCATATTTTTAAAATAATCACAATAAAATTGAAACAATTAAAAATTTGCCAAACTGGAAAAAATGGTATATAATGCGTTAGTGTATGCACCACTAGCTCAATTGTATAGAGCACTGGTCTTCGGAACGACGAGTTTGGGGTTCGATAATCCCCATAAAAAAATTATCATTTTGCTCCACTAGCTCAACTGTATAGAGCATTGGTCTTCGGAACCAAGGGTTGGGGG
>USTP01000048.1 GCA_900557695.1 uncultured Thermoanaerobacterales bacterium
CTCGTGGGCTCGGAGATGTGTATAAGAGACAGTTATCGGGGTTAGACTTTTGATGAGCAAAGCCAATTTTGTTATCTTTATCATTTTTGTTTTCCAAACTCTCAGCCTTTTGAATAATTTTCTCTTTTCCCCCATTAGCAGTTTGTTCACTTTTTATTTGCTCATTTTTGCCAAGCTCTTCTAATCCAAAGTCATACACAGTGAACGACTCATCGGCATTTTTTATTTTAACAGAAACCCTTTCTCTTAAAATATCATTGTAAACAACTGTTCCCTTGCCTTTTGGCGACATTATTTCCGAGTTAACCTTTGGCATTTTTTTCAGGATTTCTTCATAGGTCTTGTTCTCATAAGCCAAACAACACATAAGCCTACCGCAAAGTCCACTAATTTTGCTTGGAGATAATGATAAACCTTGGTTTTTTGCCATTTTAACTGTAACATGTTCAAACTCTTTTAAAAAGCGAACGCAACAGCAAATTTCCCCGCACGGACCTATGCCACCTTTTATTTTAACCTCATCACGCTGACCAACTTGATGAAGCTCTATCCTAACTTTAAGAGCCGAGGCAAGTTCTTTTAAAAGTTCCCTAAAATCTACCCTTTCATCCGCAGAAAATTCAATGATAATTTTGCTAGCATCAAAGGTGTATTCACAAGAAACAATTTTCATTTCAAGCCCAAGTTTTTCAACCTTTTCTTTAACAATTACTAAACTCTTAGTAGCTTTTTCTTGAAGCTCGGCAAACTTTTTTTTATCTTCGTTTGTTGCAACTCTCACAACATTTTTAAGTGGTTCAGAGAACTCTTTTTCGTTAATTTCCTTCTCAATAGATGCAACTGTTCCGTATGAAAGCCCAAGCGAACTATCTACTATAACATCTTGATTAACCTCTAAAGCAAGCCCATTGCACGAAAAAATATACACTTTAGGGGAAGATCTAAACTTAACGCCTACTACCTTTTGCATCTAACTTTAACCTCCACTACTTTTAGCAAAAACTCATCAATGCTTGCCACTATTGAAGTATTATAAACCAAATCTTGTTTAAGTTGCAAACAATATTCAATTGTTTTTTCTAGTGCAACAAGCGAAAACAAATTTGACACAAGAACAAGTTCATCTTTTTTATGAATATTATTAACAAGTTCAAATGCACCAATTTTTGCCATTATTAAATCTCTAGTTATAAGCATAAAAAGGTCGGCAAACTCTTCTTTGTTGATGTTTTTTTGATTAAATATACTTGTAAACTTTAAAACATCTCTACTACTGTTCATATTGTAAAGGCAATTAAAAATGTTTTGATACATGTTTAAAAATTCTTTATCTGTTGCCATTTTATATGCCCGCGAAAACACTCCGTTACAACAAGACGAACAAATATTTATCTCTTTTTGATTTATGCCTGCCTCTTGTAGCATTTTTGCAATAACATCTTTATTTAAAAGGTCTAATTCAAGTTTTTTCGATCTTGAAAGCACAGTTTGCAAAAGTTGCTTCTCTTTTGTTGCAGCCAAGATAAAGTAAACACTGCTTGGTGGCTCTTCAATGGTTTTTAGAAGCTTATTTTGAGCCTCTTCGGTCATATTATTCACATTTAAAAGAATATACACTTTGTTTTCTTCTTCGTAAGGCCGAACGTAAACATCGCTCACAAGCTCTACCACGCTTGCTGTTGAAATCTTTTCATTTTCGCCAAGCACAATAACATCTGGATGAACGCCCTTGTCTATTCTGCTTTGATTTTTAGAGTCGCCAATATTTAGCATAAGCCCTGCCAACATATTAGCAAATTCTTTTAAATAATCTGGGTCTTCACTAACTAGCAAATATGTATGACTAAGCCTATTAGAACTTTTGTCTTTTAAAACAGTTTTAAAGGCCGTTGTGTTTTTTATTGCTTCTTTATAACTAACCATAGTTTTAATTTAACACTTTATAGCTATAAAGTCAATTGTTATTTTACTAGCAAAAAGCCCGAGATTACTCTCGGTGCTTTTTTAATCAACGCTTGTAATTTTAACTTTAAAACTTCCACCAGGGGTTTTTATTTCAACTGTTTCGCCCTTCTTCTTTCCCATAAGTGCTTTACCTATTGGCGATTCGTTTGAAATATATCCTCTATCTGGGTCGCTTTCAATTGTTCCAACAATTTTATAAACCATCTCTTCATTGAATTCAAGGTCTAGAACCTTCACTGTTGATCCAACATGAACAACATCCTTGTTTATCTTGTTTGAGTCTACAATAATAGCCTGACGCAAGGTTTCTTCAATCATTTGAATTTCCGATTCAACACGCCCCTGTTCATTTCTAGCTGCATCGTACTCAGAATTTTCACTTAAATCTCCATATTCACGAGCAACTTTAAGTTTTTCTAAAACTTCAGGACGCCTAACATTTTTCAAATACTCTAGCCTTTCTTCTTTTTCTTTTTTTCCTTCTTTGGTTATATAAATCTCTGCCATTTTCTGCCTCCTTTTGTAGCATTTAAAGCTGCTAAATTAGTATAATATTATATTAAAGAAACAAGAGAATTATTTACAGATTTTAAAAAATTATATTCATTCTCTCTATCTTTTTATAACACGGCGTATTATAAAGTTGAAACGGCATTTTTGTCAATCATTTAAAAGATTTTTTTTGCGAATTAGTTGATTTATAAAAACATATTTGCTAAACTCATTCGTGAGTGAAAAACATATGATAAGAATCTGGGCAAAAACAATGAAAAACAACAAGTTAAAGCAAAGCTATATCTATGAAAGCATAGATAATTTTAATCCTGAAACATTCTACCTGCATCTGCAAGAAATATGCCACAAGATGGATATTCCAACCCCCGTTATTCTTTCATATCACATAGAAAGTTATATAAACTTTAATATTTGCACATTCCTTCCTCGCGACTTTGTTGAAAGCGTTAACTTTGATAAATTTATTTTAGAGGAAGCAAGTTTTAAATAAAAAAACCGCTAAAAAATAAGCGGTTTTTATTTTGAATTATTATCAAACAATTATTTATCTAGTGGCTCGTTAACAACAATATTATCAAACATACCCATAAGCTCTTTAATAAGCTCGTTTGATAAATGGCTAGTCACGCAAACAACAGTTATATTTGCGTTTGCCACTTTAGACATCTTTCCAAGCTTTGCAATAAAATTCCCGTAAACAGATTTTGGGTATGAGTTTACAACTGATATAAGCCAACTTAAATTGTCTATAATAAGGGCAGTTTTCCCACCTAAACAGTCATAAAACTTTGCCTTGTTTATTCCTGCTTCTATTGCAGACATTGTGTCATACTCATCGCCCACAGCATCTACAAAATATAGCGACCTTTTCATGCTATTTTCATCAGGATTAGCATTGTTTCTATCAAAACAAACTTTAACAACCTTGAAGTCATTCTCAAAAAGAACTTTATCCACCTCATCAGCAACATACTGCCTCTCGCTAGCAGATGGTGCATATATAATATTTGATGCATTAGACTTTATTTTAATAATACTATCTATTTCTATAATCTCTGGATTTAGCTTCTCGTTTGTTAATTTGTCAAGCCTTGAAGCTAGATGCCCATTAACTTTAATAAGTTGGTCTACTTTTTCTCTATTTTCATCTGGCAAATACTCAATAAGGTCATTATCCTTCAAACAATAATCTTCAACTATTTGTCTAGGAATAACAAGATCTTCATCAGTTGGGATAAATTTATAGCGTCTAACATAAAATTCATCCCCCTCAACGCAAACAACACCCTGCTTCAGCGTTACAACATCGCTATCTTTAGCATCGTTATTATAGCGTTCACTAGGGCTTGCAACCCTGCTAGATAATAGCCCACCGTAGTTAAACGACAAATCTTCTTCTTTTTTATCATACACAAATGTAGATAAATTTTCAGGTTCTTTAACTTCATCTATAAGGTTTAAGAACAACTTGCATGGTTTATTTCCTTCCCTAACAGGCCTACCCCTGCCCTTGCCAACATTTCTTTTAGGCTTCTCGCCATAAATAACTGCCAAAATAGCCTCAACAAGCTGTTCTTTTTTGAGAGTTGTAGGTGAAGGAACACCAACCTCTCTACCTAGTTTTCTAAGCTCATAGATGCCTTGTGACAATAAATCATCACGGGTAAACATATTGTTTTCTAGCAAATCTTTGTTTATTGCCATAAGTGCCTCCTTTTACAAGATAATATTATCATATTTGTAAAATTTTGTAAACAAATTTACTTAAGAGAAGAATTTTTGGATAATCTCGATAAATTTAGACTTATAGGTAATGTTTGTTCCATTTTTTCCCTCGCTACCAATAAAGCATAGCGGAGGATAAACTACGCACCACCAATTATTACCACTTCCATCTCCCAATTCAATAATTAGTGCATCATAATATCCATTTTCTAGCGTATATTCTCCATAACTTCTAGTTGGAAAATATTCATCGCGAAGAGTAGCTTTTGATTTATAAGGAAATCCATTTTCTTTTAAAACATTATCCGACACCTCCTCAATGTTTGATAAGTTCTGCTCTAAAATTTTATAAGCGTCACTAAATGTGCTACCAGCTGCAATTTTAGGCGTTAAAAAATCAACAACAGCTTCTTTAACTTTATACTTAACAAGCTGATCTTCCTCACTATTGCTATTTGCCCTAATATGAACTCTTAAATACCCTTCTGCACTGCTGCTAGCATTGTTGGAATTTGTAACAATTATAACAGACAGTGTAATTAAAGCCACAAAACTAACGCAAACCATTATAAACTTTTTCATTATTTCTCCACCTCACGAATTGATTATTAACCGTTTTGTTTGCGCTAGTCATGAAAAAAAGAGCAAAAATTTAAAGTTTTTGCCCTTTTTTAGGGAAAGTAATTTAACTCTTTTAAAAGTTTATATCAAGTGGAGTATAAACAATTAGTCTTGTGCCGTCTGTAAGCTCCCCCTGGATATTTGGGTTTTGCTTTAAAATTTCTTCTGGTCTAACGCTCATAGTTTTTGCAACGCCAAACAGACTTTCGCCCTCTCTAACAATATAAACTCTTATTCCTGCTGCAGTTTCGGGTCTATCTCCTATTTCCTCAATAGAACTGATGAAAGATACAAATTCTTTATTATATTTTTTATACTCAACAAAAACTTCTGCAATAATTTCAATCTCTTTCTGTCCACGAAGTTTGCTGCTATTTATTTTAACTTTAGTATTAAACACATCATCAATGTTTGCATCTGCAACAGTAATTGTAAAAGGTATCATGCCACTTAACAAAACTGCTTCCTTACTCTCGCTTTCGCAAACCGCTGTAACTTGAACTGCTCCATTCAAGGTTACGCCTTGCTCATTTGGTATTATGTCTGTAATAGTACCACTAGCACTTGAGATAAATAGCAATTCGTTAACCTCTTTATCTACCTCAAAGCCACCAGAAACCGAATCGGTGAAATTACCACAATTAACAAAGCTGGTTTTAACTAACCCCTCTCTATTAGATAGGGTTTCCTTTTTAACAGAAAATGCATCTTCTACAACAGTGATACTTTCTTTACTAAACACACTGCAATATGCACTTAACTCTACAGAGTAGATTAAGCTACTCTTTTGGTCTATATCAGAAACGCTTAAAGAAACCTTTAGTTCAGCCAAATCAACAAAAGCATCAACAATATTATTAACAGCTGTAGAAAGCGAAGCAATTTCCTGCTTGAAGTCGATAGTTTTATTTATAAGCGTAACGTTATTGTTTTCTAGTGCATAAGTTAAAACATTTACCTCACCCTCTAAAGTGATTGTATCTATCCCAGGCGTAACACTATTTAGCTTCACACTGCCAGTATAATATAAAATATCGTCTAGTTTCGTGCTTATCTCTTGCTCTACAACCTCGTTAAAGTTTTCACTTATAGTGTTAACCGCTCTATTATATTCATAATTTTTCTCTTCACAAACATAATCTTCAGTTAGTCCTTCTACGCCAGCCACTTTTTCTGTAACAACTGAGTAAACTTCTATATTCATAAGTGTTGAAATAGCAACCTCGTTTGCGGAAAAACCAGTCACTGTGTTTTCTACTGCCTTTGGATAAATATAGAAATTATCATAGCTAAAAGAAGCTATTTTATCTTGCCAGTCTACATAAGAGATGGCACTAGCTAGTGCTCCTTCCTCCGTTTGGTAAACCACTTGATAAGCCGTTCTTCCAGAAAAGTTTATTCCGCCATCTACCTTTTCACTTGAAACTAGCTTAGCAAGCGCATAAACGCAAACCACCCTTTTTATAGGCTTGTCTGAATTAACCTCTAATCTACAAGTACTTTCAAACTGGTTTGTGCTTACAAGTTGTTTGCTTTCAAAACCGAAAGCCTGCGAATTTTCAAACGCCATTAAGTTATCCCCCTTTGTGGTATTGCTATATTTTATAAGGGAAATAACAAAATTATGACTAACTTTTAAATTTTAATTGTTTTTTATCTCTTTAATAGCATTTTCCTGCTTTTCTGGAAAAAATTTCACATCGCCACACATAACATCAGCATACGAGTAGGTTTTTGAAACATTATCTTCTTCCGAACTTTTAACAGTAAAAATACTTGGATAAACGCTCTCTATAATGCCAGAAAATTTAACTAATTTTCTTCTCCCCCTCGATACTTCTAGGCTAACATTTTGTCCCTTTAACTGTTGAATTTGGCTAATGATGTCTTCTATTTTAGAATTAACCTTGCGCATATCTCACCTCTAAGCCAATTTTATCCTTAAAATTTATTTTTAAACAAAAAAGGATAGCAAATTGCTATCCCTTTGATTTATTTTTTCTTTTTCTTGGCGGCTAAAAAGTCGTCATCATCGTCAAAATCGTCATCATCCTCGTCATCCTCATCCTCGTCATCAAAATCAAGGTCATCAAGGTCGTCAAGGTCAAAGTCGTCTTCCTCTTCAAAGTGGTCTACATCACTATCATCGTCATCGTCAAAATCGTCCTCATCGTCATCTTCATCTAAATCAGAGAAGCTAACAACCTCAACATCATCATCTCCACCAACAATTCCACCGCTGGCATCAACAGACGAAGATGGTTCATCCCACTCAGATATTGAAGAATGTTCCTCGTCTTCCTCTTCCCCTTCATCAACAACATCATCAAGATTGCGTTTTTTGGCACACTCGTCACACATAACCTGGTCTACAGTTATAAGATTTTTACCACAAAGCGTGCAAAGTTCTAAGTCAGAATCATCCTCAGCTGGGGTTAATTTTAGTTCCGCCTTACAAACGGGACATAAATCTTCGTCAACCAAAATATAGTTAAGCTCACATCTAGGGCACTTTTTATACTTACCTGCCATAATATCTCCTTATGTAATAGGTGTATTATTTCTCATATATTATAGCGATAGTTTATGATCTGTCTCTTATACACATCTCCGAGCCCACGAGACTCGACGT
>USTP01000049.1 GCA_900557695.1 uncultured Thermoanaerobacterales bacterium
TCGAGTCTCGTGGGCTCGGAGATGTGTATAAGAGACAGATGATAAGTTTTGTAAAGTAAATATTAAACAACTCCAAAAGAAGAAAACGGGAACAAAATATGGACGAAAACAACAGCAAAGAAAACCAAATACATAAAAAGCATCGCCAGCGTATGAAAGCCACCTTTTTAAAACATGGCTTCTCTGCATTTTCAGATATTGAAAAGCTTGAATTTATTTTATACTTTGCCATTGCCCAGAAAGATACCAACCCTATTGCTCATAATTTAATTAACGAGTTTGGCAGTTTTGATAAAGTTTTAGAAGCACCTATTTCTGCATTAAGGGATGTTGAAGGCGTTGGCGAGCACTCAGCAATTTTAATAAACTTAATGCTACAAATAGCCGCGGAATATGGTAAAAGCAAAAACGAAGATGTTATAAAGGGTTCACTTTCTGCCAAAAACTATGCGGCAAATTTATTTAAAGGTGCATTTGTAGAAGAATTTTACGTTATTTGTTTAAACACTGCAAACCGAGTGCTTACCACAAAACTTATAAGCAAAGGAACAGCAAGTGCCGTGCCTGTAGATATAAGAAGTCTAACAAATGTTGCACTAATAAACCAGTGTGAAAGAATTATAATTTGCCACAACCATCCAAAGGGCAAAGCCCGACCTTCTGATGAAGACTTAACCTTTACATCTAAAATTTTATTTAGCTGTATTATAAACAACATCGAAGTTCTAGACCACATTATTGTTGCAGGAAATGAGCAGTTTTCTTTTGAAGAAGCAAAGATTTTGCAAGAGTTGAAGCGTGACGCTATTAGAAAGATTCCTTGCGACCAATCAACTATAAATCGTTTTGGGCAGGAAAGCAGCAACTATATAATTGGAGCATAAAAGAAGCGAGCAAATTTGCTCGCTCAGACTGTTGAAAAACTGCGCGAACGAAAAATTCTTCAGAATTTTTCTTGCTGCGTTAACTGTAAAACGCCTAAAAACAGTCATTTAGGGAACTAAACTCCTGCTTTTAGGCGTTTTCCGAGCCTTGCCTCGCTTGTTTTTGAACAGCCTTTTAATTTGTCTACATACTTAGCGAGCAGGTTTGCTCGCCTTTTTTAAAATTTCAATAAACTATAAAGTTTTTCTTTGTCTACCGCCATCAAAAAGATGCCAAGCTTTGGCCCTTGCTTTAAGCCAAGAAGCAAGTTGTATAGAATTTCAAAGTATCTCTTTTGAACTTTTTTAAGTTCCGCTGGCTCTAGATTTAAGTATTTAACCACGCCGTAGAGCTCGGTCATAAGCTCATCACTACTATTATATTCTCTATCTATTAGCTCTATAGTTTTATTAACCCAGTTCTTTTCCTCGCCAGAAAGCGTGTTATAAAACTCTACATTTTTTTCTTCAAGCAAGTTAACTTGATATTCCTTGCCATAGTTTTCAACCCAGTACTTCGCCCTTTCAAGCCTTTCTTTGTAGTAACTAGAAGAAATATCTGTGTTTTCTTTTTGCATAAGTTCGCCAAGCATTTTTTCGCTATAGTTTACAATAGGCAAAAAGGTTGCAAGGTAGCTAAAGTTAGGGTAATTTAAATAGTCCTGTGTAACGCCTGTGAAATCTAGTATGTCTTTATTCCCCTCGTCTATCCTGCCCTCAAAATACATTTTAACCCAGCGGTCAAACTCGCTATAGTATCTTATAACATCGTTGTCAAAAGCTAGATTGAAATTTTGCATTGGCTTATATTTAGCATAAAACCACAATATTTGATGCTTATCGTAAACATTAAGCAAGTCGGTTAAAGTTAAAACATTTCCAGTAGACGAGCTCATTTTAGCTCCGCCGCCCTTTATTCCAATAAAGTTATATGGCTCGTAGATAGGAGGAGTGAAGCCAAATATCTCTTTTGCAACCCTTTCTGCAACATCATGGCTGCCGCCAGAGGTTGAATGGTCCATACCGCCCGACTCAAAGATAACATTTTCAGCCTGCCAACGCATTGGCCAGTCTACCTTCCACTGAAGCTTAATATTTCTAGCTTTTAAAACATTCAATTTCTCTGTGTGCCCACAAGAACATTTATAAGTGAAATCCCCCGTTTTGCTATCGTAAGATAAAATATCTTTAGTTTCTTTTCCACAATTATCACAATAAACGCTTATAGGATAGTAGTTTTCTTTTTCGCCCTCGGTGGCATCTTGAGTTCTAAAGCTATCTATAATATCAAAAATTTCATAGCGTTTATCCATAGCAAGCTTTATTTTGTCGCTATACCTTCCACTTCTATACTCTTTTGCTTGATAGATGCATTCTACCTCTATCCCCACCTTTCTAAGCTCGCCAAGAAACCTCTTTTCAAAAAACTCTGCATAGCTCTCATTTTTAGAAAAAGGGCTTGGAATATCAACATAAGGCTTTCCTATATACTTAGAGTATTCGCTTGGAATATTGCCTGGAACTTTTCTAAACCTGTCAAATTCATCTATCGATAAAATAAACCTAACCTTTTTCCCAAGCCTTCTTAAAGCCACTGCAACAAAGTATGGCGTTACAACCTCTCTAAAATTACCTATATGCACAAACCCAGAGGGGCTAACCCCTGAGGCAACAGTGTAAACCTCTTCATTAGGCCTTTCTTCTATTATTCGCCTAGCAAAATCATAAGCCCACATAAAAAACTCCTTAAAAACTAATATGTTTATAATAAAGGCTTCGCCATTAAAAGTCAAGAAATATTCAAAAACAAGAAAAAACAGCCTTTATTTTAGCTGTTTTTATTCTTATAAAAGAGGCGAGAACACCTTAAACAAACTGCAAATAAGTTCTACTAAAAAGCCCTGCTTTGCCGACTTGTCATCTATGCGAATGCTCTTTAATAATGTGTCTTCTAAATCTTCCTTAATAGAAAGCAAGCAATTAGATTTATAAATTAACACCCCACACTCGTAATGATGAACCAAGCTTCTATAGTCTAGGTTAATAGTACCAACAATGGCTATTTCTTCGTCTACAAGTATCACTTTCGAGTGGATAAATCCAGGAGCATATTCATAAATTTCCACACCAGCATTCATAAGCCGTTTATAATTCGACCTCGATAAATACCATATAATTTTTTTGTCTGGCACAGACGGCATTATTATTTGAACTTTAACGCCGCGCCTGCTCGCCCTCTCTAGAGCAGAAAGAAGATTGTAGTCACAAATTAGGTATGGGGTAGAAATTGTAACGCGCTCTTTTGCCTGCCCTATTAAATTTATGAGTGTATCTTCTCCCACCCTATTTTCATAAAGAGGCCTTGGTCCATCGCCAAAAGGCTGAAAAATGCCTTCTTCTATTTTTTCAAACTCTTGGGTTACAAAGCTATCAAAATTTTCTTTCTTTTTAGAGGTTATAGTGTAGTTTTGCAAAAATAGCAGCGTAAAGCTTTTGCTTGCCTCGCCCTCAAGCCTAATTGCCGTGTCTTTCCAGTGCCCAAACCTTGATTTTTTGTTTATATACTCATCCGCTAGGTTTATTCCACCTGTATAGCTTATAACTCCGTCTATAACCGTTATTTTTCTATGGTCACGGTTGTTGTGAATTGAGGAAACAATTGGTTTAAATCTGTTAAACTTATAGGCCTTTATACCCATCTTTCTTAGTTTTTTATAATACCCACTTTTTATCTTACCCATGCAACCAATATCGTCATACAAAATGCGAACATCTACGCCCTCTTTCACTTTCTGCTTTAAAACTTCTAAAATACTGCCCCACATTTCCCCTTCATCTATAATGAAATATTCCATAAAGATAAATTTTTTGGCATTTTTTAAATCGACTAGTAGTGAGGCAAAAAATTCTTCCCCTTGTGCGCAAAAAGTTGCCCTTGTGTTTGAATAGGCAGGAAGCCTGCTCATATTCTCAATTGCATAGCTTTGTGAGGCATATTCATCTAAAGATAAGCGAATTTTTTCTTTTTCTTCTATAGTTTGTTTTGTTAAATTTTCACTTTCTTCTTCAAGTTCTATAAATCTTTTATACGTTATTTTGCTCATGCCATTTTTCGAAAAGATAATATAAAGCACCGTTCCAAATAAAGGTATGCAAAGCACTGTTACAAGCCATGGTATCTTATACTCGGGGTTACAGTTTTTGTTAATTATACCCAAAAAAACTAATAGGCCTAGAACTATAGAAATAATTTGAAAGGTTAAATAATACTCGTTTAAAACTAAAACAAACACAAAAAATATAGCTACTTGTAAAATTATAGCTAGAGCCACAAACATAGCTTTGCTGAATAGTAGTTTAAAAAATCTCATAAGTTCACCTTAAAATTAGTATAACATATATCTGTGTTTTTATATATCAAAAAAGCGTAAAAAATTTCTTAAATCTTCAAAATTTGACGCTAAAAAATAAAAAAGCCTAGTTTTGAGTGACCCCTACGGGGTTCACTTCATTTTAGGCTCTTTTTTATTGTTTTTTAAACAGATTTAGCAAGTTCACTAGCAGTTTTCTTTTCAAGACCTGCAAACGGAATATCTAAAAATGTATTTTTTGATTTTGCCTCTTCCCATTTTTGCGCTACATAGGTTCTTATGTATGACCCAACTTCACTATTAACACCTTTTTCTAGCTCAGTTAAAACTATTCCCCTTTCTTGCTTAAACTTAACATTAAAAAGTATTTTAAATATAGTTTCACTGTCCATAGCCATGGTAAGCTTCCCTTCCTTTATTCCCTCTTGCATCCTCAGCCTTCTAAAAACAAAGTTTAAAACTTCTTTATTAACATTCAATTCCATCTTTTTGCCCTCCATAGCCTTTTCACTTGCAATTATACCCTCTAGTTTGATATAATGTAAAATATATATTTTTTATTGTGGGTATAACTAATAATTATGGCAAATATAAATTTATTTGAAGTTTTTATTGCAGTTGCAGATAGGGGAAATATAACCAAAGCCTCTCAGCATCTTTTTATTTCACAGCCTGCAGTAACAAAGAGCATAAAGCAGCTTGAAAGCGAACTTGGCGGAAAACTTTTTATAAGAAAAAACAAAGGTGTAGAACTAACGGTTGAGGGGAAATATGTATATAATAAAGTTAAGCCACTAATAAAAGAACTAGAAAATGTTTATCAGTATTTTTCGCAGGTTAAAAAACTTAAGGCTGGCGTGCTTAGAATTGGAACGGCAACTTCAAATGTAACAATACTTTTAAGCACTAGTTTAAATGAGTTTATTGTGAAATATCCATTTGTTGAAATAAAAATTAAAAGAGCAAAAGAATCTACTTTAATTGGCGACCTTGTTGGTGGCGAGCTCGACCTTGTTGTTATAGATAGCAAGCTTAAGCAGCCAAACCTTGAAGAAGTGAAAAGGTTTAGCGTTAACTATAGCGTTGTTGGAAACAAAGATTTTTATAACAAATATAAAAACAGTCCCCTTTCAAGGGAGAAGTTTGCTTCTTGTCCGCTTGCTCTTATTAGCTCTAGCAACACCTCTAGAAGAAATATAGATTCGTATTTTGGCGCCTATGGTATAACTCTAAATGCTAAATATGAAATGGAAAATTATGGGCTTGTTTTAGACCTTATAAAGCGTGGGCTAGCAATAGGGGTTGTAAACCTAGAGTATTTTAAAGCTGAGCTTGAAAAAGGGGAAATATATAAAATAAACACCTCGTTTGAGATAGACAAACGCGAAATATCAGTTGTAAAATATAAACAAGGTCAAGCTAATCCAGCAAAAGATGCATTTATAGATATGTTAAAGTAAGGGGGAAAAATTAAAATGGAAAATATAAAAATAAAAGGGTTTAAAAACCTAGAATTAAACTGCTATTTATTTGAGCCTAGTGGCAAGCCAAAGGCAGTGGTTCAGGTTATTCATGGTATGCAAGAGCATGCTCAAAGGTATGAAGATTTTGCAAACTTTTTAGCAGAAAAAGGCTATGTTGTTTTAACTTCCGACCTTCGTGGCCACGGAAAAACCGCCGAAAGCATAGAAAAACTAGGCTATAACGATGGCGACATTTATGAAGACACTCTATTCGACCAGCAAATTATTTGCGAGTTTCTAAAAAATAAATACAATTTGCCTATCTACATATTCAGCCATTCATATGGGTCACTTATAACCCAAAGGCTTATGCAAGTTTGCCATATTCCTGAAAAATTTGTGCTTTGCGGAACAGGCAATGGTGGCTCATTTATAATGGGTATGGGAAATCTTGCCGCCGGTTTTTTGAATTTGTTTGGTCAAAAAGATAAAAAAGCCACAAGCATTGAAAAGCTAAGCCTTAAATCTTATGGCAAAGAGTTTGAAAACGGAAACTGGCTATCTCGCGATGAAGAAGTTTTTAAAAAGTATACTGCCGACCCATATTGTGGTGGAAGTTTCCCCGTTAGTTTTTATAAATCACTATTTTCAAATGTAACAAAGCTTAACGATAATATAGATAAAATTCCAAGCGATAAAAAGATATTTTTAATTGCAGGAACTGCCGACCCTGTTGGAGAGAAAGGCAAGCAGGTAACAAAACTATATAATCTTTATATCAGTGAGGGCAAAAATGCCAAAATTAAACTCTACCCTGGTGCTCGCCACGAACTATTAAATGAAACAAACAAAGATGAAGTTTATGCCGATATCTTAGCCTTTTTTGAAGAGTAGTAAGCAAAGTAAAAGTCCGCTTCAAAGCGGACTTTTTTATTTTACTTTTTAAAACAATTTCCTAACCCACTATTTGAAAAAACAAATAAGTCATAATAAGAATTTCGCCTATGTAGTAGATAACATGGTTTAATATTGTTAAAAGCTTGCTCTCTTGCTTGCCCCCAAAGTATTGCATAGAAAGAATAAGGTCGGAAATAAGAATTAGTATTGCCCCCACGGCAAACAGCGCAAACCCTGGCACATAAAAACTAATGCCCAAACTTAAAGTTGCAGTTAAAGCAACTAAAAACGAGTATATGAAAACCATCACTTTGTAGCCAGTGAAGTCTAGCTTTAATGGCTTTGCAAGCAAAAATACAACAACTGCAAATAAAAGTGCAATCACAACAGCTCCAATTGCAAAGAACCAGAATTTACTCAAGCTGTTCCAAAGCAAAACTATACCAGTTAGATATAAAACATTGCTAATTGAAAAACTAGAAATGCCCGAGTTTAAATACATTCTGTTTGCCTCAGGATAGGCAACCTTAAGGTCTAAAACAATATCGCCAAGAAGAGCAAACACAAGCCCTAAAACTATAAACATGTTTGCAAGGCTTAGCCCATTAACATAAACGGCGTAAATAGCCCCTGAAACAAAGAAAATAGACGCCAAAGTTTTTAAAACAAGAGCTAGAGGCCCCGCGCCCCTTTTCGTTCGAACAACTAAGAAAGCAATCAGAAACGCCAAACTAAACGCAGTAAACCTGTCTCTTATACACATCTCCGAGCCCACGAGACTCGACGTCATCTCGT
>USTP01000050.1 GCA_900557695.1 uncultured Thermoanaerobacterales bacterium
AGCGTCAGATGTGTATAAGAGACAGACATAATTATATGTGCATAGCAATACAAAAAAGCCCATTTTCTAAATAAAAACTACTTTTTTTAAAGTTTATAGACATTTCTGTTGTTAAAAATGCTCTAAAATGCTCTAATTTGATATAAAAATATATAGTAATTACAATACTAATTGTAATAAATGTTAAGAATGTAGGTGTTTTATGGGTAAAAATTCGCAAAACTTAAAAAGATGGTGGAGCGTTGCAAAACCAAACAAGGTTGTGCTTTTTTTTCAGTGGCTAACTTCTTTACTACCTAGCATTTTAACAGTTATCTCAGCATTCCCAGCAGCAAATGTTATAACCTGCATCACTGTGGCAGACTATAAAAACGCCATGATTTATCTTTGCGTAGTTTTTGGTCTTGAACTTTTGGGCACAATAATCTGGGAAATTCAATATAGGCTAGACATGAGTCAGCTAAAACGAATTTATCCACGAATTCAAGATAATTTATTTTATAAAATATTCAATGCAGAAGACGCCAACTTTAAATACACCTCTAAAGAAAAAATGGTTAATATTATAACAAACAATATTGTAACCCTTTCCGACTTTTGCGACTACATTTCATATAAGTCGGCATATCTAGTAGAGGCTATAATAACGCTTGTTATAATCTTTACAACTAATGTGTATATAGGCCTTTTAATATTTGGCATTGCAATACTTGTATATTTTTTAATAAATGGTATAAACACTGCCATTGGCAAAGGGTCGCTTGCCATCCAAGAGTGGAAAGACAAGATAACCGAAACCTTTACCGATATTGTAGACAATAGAACCTTATCTGCCGACCTTAATTTAAAAGAAAATCTACATGCTAAGTATTTTAACGATATTGATTCGCTTCTTAAACACTATAAAAAGAGGAAGAACCTTCGTTCTCTTAGAGATAACTGGGTTTACCTTCTCTACACGTTTATAATACTTATAGCAACTCTCTTGCTCGTGAGGCTAGTTGAAGCCGATGCCATAACCTCTACTTTATACTTTGTTGTAACGCCATACTTAACATCAGCAATAACTAAATTTGTAGACTTTTTTAGCGTGTTTAACGACCTGCAAAATGCAAATGTTGCAGCTATGCGCGTTAAAACGCTTCTAGATATGAGCGAGAAAGACATAGTAGAGTTTGGTAAAAACTCTACCGACAAAATTGGTGGTGCAATAACATTTTCTAATGTTACCTATTCATCTGAAGGCAAGCTAGATAAATCTCTTGGCAACATTTCTATAAACGCACAAATTGCTAAAAACGATGTTGTTTTATTTGAAGGCATTAGAAACTGCGGAAAGCGTGCAATATTTTATATGTTAAGGCGTGCAGTTCGCCCCGACCAAGGAACAATAACTTTCGACACGATAAACATCTACGACTTTGATGTTGAAACCTACAAGCACAACATAAGTTATGTTACGAATAAGCCCTACTTCTTTAATGATACTATTTATGAAAATCTTAAATATGTTGAAAGTAGTAAGCCTAAAATATACGATGCCTGCAAAAAGGTTGGTTTGCATGATAAGATAATGAGCCTGCCAAATAAGTATGATACTAACCTAACCAAAACCCCAACCGCCCTATCTAGCCAAGAAAAGTTTTTGCTTGGGCTAGTTAGAGCGCTTCTCACAAAGAGCGAGATTTTTATGGTTTATGAATTTCCTGTAGGGCTAAGTGAAAGCGAGCAAGAATATGTAAAAAAAGTTCTTTTAAGTTTGAAATCCTCTAGAACAATTCTAATATTCTGCTCTAGCAACCCTGTCAATGATATCATCGACCGCCACTTCTTAGTTAAAAATGGAAAGATAGAAGAAGTTAAGCTAAACAAACCAAGAAAAGCTAGGCTTCCAGAGAAAGATAATAGCAATAGTTCGCCATCCTCTTATTGGGAAGGAAAGCTAACTAAATAAAATGTATAAAATAAATAATCTTGCCCATACTAAAGTTAGTAACTTTTAAAAGGAGAGTAAAAAATGAGCAGACGCGAAGAAAAGAAACAAAAAAAGTTAACCACTAAGGGGTGCTCTGGCATGGGCGAAAATGATAGCACATCTAGCACCAAGTCTAAAACTTGCGAACCAGGCAAAAGATGTAAATAAAGTGTTAACTAATACTAACAAAAAAGAAGGCTAAAGCCTTCTTTTTTAATGGGTTAATTTTGATTTTTAAACTTGCTTTTAAAACCAGCAAAACACATATTGGTTTAAAAGAACCAATATTCCAAGCGCAGATAGATATATTGCAAAATACCACCAATTGCCCTTTTTTACTATTTTCATCATGAATTTTATAGTAAACAGTGCCACAACAAAAGCCACCATAAATCCAATAATACATGGCAAGGCGTCAATATTATTAAGCCCAAACCTTACGGCGTCATAAAGTTCAAAAATCATCCCTCCCAGTATAACTGGTATGCTTATTAAAAAGCTAAACTTTGCACACTCTTCTCTTTGAACGCCCTGAAGTAGCCCCGCGCAAATTGTGCTTCCCGACCTTGATATTCCAGGAAAAACCGCCAAACCTTGCACTAACCCAATAACAAAGGCTTTTTTATTGTTTATTTGATAGCAATTAACAAGGGGGCGTTTCTTTTGATATATTGAAGTTGCAGCTATAACTATAGCAGATATTAAAAACCCAAACCCTAGAAAAGCCATAAGTGCAAACTCATCAGTAAAATGATTAACAATTAAAGCCAAAATAACAGTTGGAATTGTTGCAACAACTATCGCCTGCATCTTGTTAGATAGTGGATGTTTAAGTATTTCTACAATATCTTTCCAAAAAACTATAACAACAGCAACAAGCGTTGCAAAATGAAGAAGAACATTAAAAAACAGGTTGTTTTGCTTTAACCCAAATAGGTGCTCAGCAAGCATAAGATGTCCGCTACTTGAAATTGGCAAAAACTCGGTTAACCCTTGAAGCACTCCAAGAATAATTGCTTGCAATATGCTCATAACTATCTCCTTGTTAAATTTTATGCAAGTAGGGCCACTTTTATATAAACTTTACTTTATTTTTTTTGTTATTTTGTGTATAATGCTCTAGATAAAGGAGAAAAAAATGGAACTTGGTGTTGTGGGCCTACCTAACGTGGGAAAAAGTACTCTATTTAACGCTATAACAAAAGCAGGAGCAGAAAGTGCAAACTATCCGTTTTGCACAATAGAGCCAAATGTGGGAATTGTTGCTGTCCCTGATGAAAGGCTAGAGGTTCTTGGCAAAATGTATAACACAAAAAAAATAACCCATGCATCCCTAAAGTTTGTAGACATTGCTGGGCTTGTTAAGGGAGCTTCTAGAGGCGAAGGCCTTGGTAATAGATTTTTGGCATCTATTCGTGAGTGCGAGGCAATAGTTCATGTTGTTAGATGTTTTGAAGACGCAAACATAACGCATGTAGAGGGCTCTATTAACCCCTTGCGCGATATTGAAACTATCAACCTAGAGCTTTCTCTTGCCGACCTTGATGGCGTTGTTGCTAGAATAGATAAGGCGGAAAAACGCATAAAACAGGGAGATAAAGAGGCTGCTTTTGAACTTGGTGTTTTGAAGAAGTTGCATGCTGAGCTAGATAAGGGTAAACCTGCAAGGCTTGCTGTTTTAACTGAAGAAGAAAAACGCTATGCCGATAGTTTGTTTTTGATAACAACAAAGCCAGTAATTTATGCCTGCAATATCTCTGAGCAAGACCTTGGTAAAGATGAAAACGATATCGAAAATGTTAGAAAAGTTAAAGAGTATGCAAAAAATGAAAATGCCGAGGTTTTGGTTATAAGTGCAAAAGTTGAGCAAGAGTTAACCGAACTTGATGAAGATGAAAGAAAGCTGTTTTTAGAAGATCTAGGTTTAAAAGAAAGCGGGCTCGACAGAATTATTAAAATAGGCTATCGCCTGCTTGGTCAAATTTCTTTCTTAACCGCTGGAGAAAAAGAGGTTCGTGCTTGGACAATAACTAAAGGAACCAAAGCCCCAGGAGCAGCAGGAAAAATACATTCAGACTTTGAAAAAGGCTTTATTCGTGCAGAAGTTGTTCCTTATGAAACTTTAGTTGAATGTGGAGGCTACCTACAGGCAAAAGAAAAGGGAAAGGTTCGAGTAGAAGGTAAAGACTATGTTGTTCAAGATGGGGATGTTATGCTGTTTAGATTTAATGTTTAATTATAACAATATAAAAAACCACAAGCATAATGGTGGTTTTATTTATAAAAACACCCGCAGTTTTGCGGGTGTTTTTTATTCCTCATTTATCTCAATCAAATATGATAAAAGTTTGTTTTGCTTAGCGTTTAGAAGTATTGGGTTTGTTGTATAGCTTTTGCTTGTTCCCTCACTTGTTGAAAAATATATAGCCACTTCTCTGCTGGCAATAGAATCTTCAACCATAAATATCAAGCCGTAAAACTCAACAACTTTAGTATCTCCATCAATAGAAACAATAACTGTTTGCTTGTCGTTAAAAATAAGTTCCACGCAGTAGCCATTGCTCTTATTGTTCTCGCTCCACCTACTATACTCGTTGTCTATATCTTGGCTAGGTTTGCTATTTAAACTAACCCCTCTAAACATATAGTCTATAATACTCAAATTTGTAGAGCTATTAAGCAAACTATTTAACCTATTGTATCTGCTAGGAGTTGTTTCCTCGGTATACTCTACCCCCACCGATGACTCACTATAAACTATAATTTTGTCTGGGGTTAAACCTAATCCGCAGTCAACCCTAATGCAACTTAAAACAATAGTTGTTATAACAATTATTGCCGCAATAATTCCCGTAAAAATTCCAAATTTCTTTAAAGTCATTTCTACTTATTTCCTTTGTTTTCTGTTTTGCTATCCTTTTTTTCGTTCTTTTTTGTGGTTTTAACGCCCGCTTCAACTTTTTTGCTTGATGCCTCTACACCTTTATCCACAGCTCTAGAACTTTTAGACTTTTCACTGCCAGACTTTTTCTTAATGTTTTGAGGTTTAGTTTCCTCATTTTTAGCCACTATTGTATTTTCTTTCAAGCTCGCACTGCTGGTTTTTTCTTCTTCAGCTTTTTCCTCAGGTTTTGAAGATGTTTCACGTGCAACATTTTCTTTTTCTTCTACATTTGGCTTAGCATTTTCCTTAAACTTTTGTTTTGCACGCTCTTCCGCTTGTTTTATTAAAGCATCAACATAGTCCCCAGCACTTGTGCTTTCACTTTGCTTTTCTTCTTCTGCTTTTTTTGCTAGTTCTTCTTTTTTGGTCTTTGCTTTTTCTTCAATAAAGTCAATAACTTCTTCGCTGGTTGCCCCGTTCATAATCATATCAACTTCATCTGAATAGATGGTTTCCTTTTCTAAAAGAACTGCAACCATAGTTTCAATTTGTTTTTTGTGGCTTGTTAGTATACTTTTAGCCTCATCATAACATTTAGATATAATCTTCTTAACTTCATTATCTATAACCGAAGCTTCTTTTTCGCTATAGCTTGCCCTTGTTTGATAATCTCTACCAAGGAAAAGTTCGCTACCTTCCCCACCATAATGAACAAGTCCAACTTCGCTACTCATACCCCACTCAGTAACCATACGCCTTGCAACATTTGTTGCTTGGTTAATATCGTTTGAAGCCCCAGTGGTTATATCGTCTAAGAATAGCTCTTCTGCACTTCTACCACCAAGTGCCATGGTTATATAGTCTATTAGTTTTTGCCTTGTCATATGGCTTTCGTCATTATCAGGCCTTGAAATAGTGTAACCAGCAGCCCCACCACGCTGAATAATAGAAACTTCATGCACAGGGTTACTCGTTTTAACGCATTTTTCAACAACAGCATGCCCCGCTTCGTGGTAGGCAGTTATTCTCTTGTCTTTTTCAGTTACAACTCTAGAACGCTTTTGAGGACCCATTGTAACCTTAACAATGGCATTGTTTATATCTTCCATAGAAATTTTGGTGTGGTTCTGCCTTGCAGCAAGGATTGCAGCTTCGTTTAAAAGGTTCTCAAGGTCTGCACCTGTAAAACCGCTTGTCACTCTTGCTATCTCTTTTAATTTAACATCTTTAGCAAGAGGTTTTCCTTCTGCATGCACTCTTAAAATTTCCTCTCTACCCTTAACATCTGGCGAGCTTATATATATCTGCCTATCAAAACGACCTGGTCTTGTTAACGCTGGGTCTAGAATATCTGCCCTGTTTGTAGCTGCCATAACAATAATACCCTCGTTAGTTTCAAAACCATCCATTTGAACAAGCAGCTGGTTTAAGGTTTGCTCTCTTTCGTCATTTCCACCGCCAAGCCCTGTTCCACGCTGTCTACCAACAGCATCAATTTCATCAATAAACACGATACATGGTTTTGCTTTCTTTGCATTTTCAAACAAATCACGAACTCTTGACGCACCAACACCAACATAAAGCTCCATAAAGTCTGAACCACTAATTGTAAAGAAAGGCACATTTGCCTCGCCCGCAACTGCTTTTGCAAGCAAAGTTTTACCTGTTCCCGGAGGTCCAACTAGCAAAACTCCCTTTGGTATTCTTGCTCCAATTTTTGTAAACTTCTCAGGGTCTTTTAAAAATTGAATAATCTCTTCTAGTTCTGCCTTCTCTTCATCAGCACCTGCAACCTTATCAAATTTAACTTTACTTGCAGAGATTCTAGCACGGTTCTTGGTAAATTCCATCGACTTACTGTTTATTCCACGAATTTGCCTCATAACCATGAAAACAAGTATCGCTAAAACAGCTAATAGAAAGATTGGGTAAAGTATATTTAAAATGTTTATTGTTGTGGTTGTTCCTGCAACAATTTTAACGCTTGTTAACCTCAAGCTAGGGTCTGCTTCTTCAACACGCTCATTATAAGCTTTACAATCTTCAAGCATGCTATTTTCAACAGAGGTTCTGTTATATAACCAGTACCACGTTCCATCTTTCATTTTTATGCTAATTTGCTTAGAGTTAAGTTCTACTCTTTCAACATGTCCCGCCTCTAGTTCGCTTTGGAAATAATCATATGTTATTTCCTCTCCCCTAGGTTGCGAAGCCACAACCCAGAATATAATTATAATAGCAACAAGCAATAGCAAAAATAAGATACTAGTTCTTAATATATTGCTTTTTGGCTTCTGCTCTTTATTTTCGTTTTCCAAATTTAGCCTCCTTGGGGCACATAGCCCATATTAAAGTAATATATAATATATTAACATAAAAGCTTAATTATATCAATTATTTTATCAAATTGTTTAACAAAAAAACGCTACATAAAAAATGCTTTAAACAAAAGCAATTGCAACTTATATTCATTGCTCTTAATCGCTTAAAAAACGCAAAATTGCATAAAATATTATAACTGTCTCTTATACACATCTGAC
>USTP01000051.1 GCA_900557695.1 uncultured Thermoanaerobacterales bacterium
GAGATGACGTCGAGTCTCGTGGGCTCGGAGATGTGTATAAGAGACAGAATGTGGACATCTCCCCCATACTAATTACCTGTTTCAGGGTTGCCATTTATAAATCCAACAATGTTACCGTCTTTATCGGTTATTGCGTCATCACGCATATATCGACTATCCCAATAAATGTATCTATAAACGGTAGTGCCTTCAATATCAACAGTTTCATAAAGTAGCTGGTTTACAAATCTATTATAGTCTACAGGGGTTGAAACTGGGTCGATATAGTTAAACTGAAGGTCTACCGACCTATTAAGATAAGCAAAACGAATAACAGCCCTTGCAGATAATGAAATGGCATAATAATCTCCTATTGGAGGTTTTGTGGTTGTTGGGGCGCCGTTTATAGTTTGCGCAACAGCATCACTAGTAATATCAAAAATTTCGCCATTTGTATACACAACTCTTACTTTAGCATACAAGGTGTTAACTTCGCTTGTTAAATAAACAGCTTTAACTCTTGTTTCGGTATTTAAAATAGCACCGTTACCATAAATATCGTTCGCATTATCAAAATTTGGCGTTTCAGATAAAACAAGCTGAATATCGCTTATATAGTTTCCTCTAACATTCACACAAACAACAAAGGTGCCAACTGTTACTTGGTTTCCATCAGCACTAGTGTATTTCGACTGCAAGGTTATATACTCCCTTGTGTTAAGTTCACTTTGCTTTGCCTTTATTACAAGCATAGATTCCTTGTCGTCAATATAAATTTCATCAAAAACCTCTTTGTTATAATTATCTAACACTTCAATGCTAGTAATATTAACAAGAGTTCCATCATTACCAAGCCCTGCAGTAAAGTTGAAATAATAATACCTATCGTCTGCAAAGATTGTGATCTCTGAATCACTTATTGCACTGCTATCAGAAATTATAAAACTGGTTGGAACATTTTCTTTAACAGTTAAATTAAAACTATCGCTAATATTTCCACCTTCCGCACAAACAACAGATATTCTCGCCTGACCTTCTTTTAAATAATTAACTCTATAGCCCCCGTCTATCATGCTAACAGTTGCAACAGAAGGGTTTGAAGAAGAAACAACATAACTAGTTATTGATGATGAAGAGGCTTCAACCTTAATATCAAAATTGTTGTTATCAATCGCCGTTAAATACACTTCTTTTTCAAAAATTTCAGTTTCTGTTTCATAATCTACTAGCCTTAAATCATAGATTGTAGTTGTAGACAATCTTGAAAGCATAGAAACACCTACTAGCACGCCAACGCCCACTAGCAAAAGCACAACAACTGCAATTATAACTTTTTTTAACTTAGAACTCATTTACCTTTTTCTTCTTCCCTTTATATTGTGTGCATTCTATTACTATTCTATTTTAAACAACCCAAAAAATATTGTCAAATAAAAGCACACTCTTAATTGAAGTAGCCACACATCTTTATTAAATAATGTGTGATAGGCTTATGTAAAAAATAAATAATTTGCAAAAAAATAAAAGGTGGAATTCCACCTTTTATTTTTATACTCAATATTAAGCAGCCTCTTCAGTTTCTGTTCCCTCTTCAGTTCCAGCATTTTCTGATTGTTCTGGATAAACTTCGCCAGTTAGAAGGTCTACATAAACTACTCCAGTTAAGTCTGCAGGGTCGGTAACTCTTTCATCATTACCAAGGTTCCATTGATAACTACTACCATAAGATTGAGTTCTTCCAGCGCCAAGAGTTATTCCGCTTCTTTCAAGTGAACCATCAATGTAAGAATATCTAAAGGTTGTAGTATCAGCAGTGATCTCAACTGCAGCTACCGTATTTGTAGATAGGTCTAGAACTGTTTCATCACCAGGAGCTGTGTTTAGCATACCAACAAGTGAACCAATAGCTCTAACTCTATAACCTTGGCTACCCATAACTGTTTCAGAAACAAAGTCAACATATATGTCTAATTCAGAAACATTATTGTTTGTTATTAAAGTGTTTGCAATAGCCACAGGAGCTAAAGCATCTATATATTCGCCAACACCAGTTTGAGTTTCAGCTTGCATAGCACCAACAATACCACCAGCAAGGAACATATCTAAAGTGTAGGCATTAGCAGTTCCAGCTTCAAACTGAGATCGCCAGTAAGAATAGTTAGCATAAACAGAGCCACCAACAACACAATTGTTTATAGTTAAACCAGCCCCATCTAAACCATCGCCAAAGTATCTAGCAACAACGCCACCAAATATAGCACCACCATATTTTACAGTTCTATCTACATCTTGGTTTGCATTTACAATAACATTGATGTTTTCAAGAGTAGTTCCTTCATATGCTCTATTAACAGCACCACCAATCATATAAGTTGTAGAGAAACTTGTTCCACTAGTGTTTGTAAAGGTGTTTGAAGTAACATGCGAGTTAACATCCATGTTGCTGATTGTTGCACTTCCAACTTTTTGAGCAACACCTGCATAGTTTGCAGAATTTGTAGCCGTAAACTTAACGCTGAAATTAGAGATGCTTGGTCTAATATTATTATAAGTGTAGGTTTGAGCAACAAATCCAGCTGCATAACTTGAAGTTTTTAAGCTATATAGCATTTCATCGGTTAAAGCATTGTCAATTCTTGAACCCATACCAGTTGTAACAACCTTAACTTCTGTTTTAGCTTGATTATCATCAACAAAACCAGTGATTGTACCAAAGTTAAAGAATGCAAAGCCACCCGACATGTTTGCAGTTATATTAACATCAACTACTGGAGCTTCAAAAGCCTTTGTATAAGTGATGCTAGTGTTAGGATTAACATTATAAACAAATCCACCAACTGCAAAACCAGTGATAGTTCCTTGAACCGTGCTATCTGCAATAGTAACATTTCCAGCAGAAGCTGATCTGCTACCAGCATTGTAGATTAAACCACCAATCTCACCACCAACCATGTAAACATCCATATTTTGAACGTTCACATTTTGAATACTACTTTCGTAGTGAGTGTTAAGAGATGAGTTTGCTCCAGATGTTCCACTTAAAGCATATGTGTATAGTTGACCAACAACACCGCCAACTCTTGTTACTTTTTCAACAGTATCGGTAATAATGTTTGTTGAGTCTACAACTTTGAAGTAAGAAACAGTTGAATTTAATATGTCCGCATTGTAGGCATTACCTGCAACACCACCAACCAATGCATTATTTCTATAAAGCAATGTTGCTGTGAATGATACATCAATGTTGTTTATAACATTCTTATCTTCAGCAGTTAACTCACCATGAAGAGGTGTACTATCTAGATCTGTTGTTAAATAACCAACAACACCACCAATTCTATTGCCTTTTGTTTTTTCAAGGTTGTTAATTATTGTTGTTCTAATATCATAATTGTCGATTTGAACATTGCCTGCGCCACCAAACAATCCACCAACACCATTAGCATATCCTTCATTAGAGTAGCTATATGCATTGATTCTTGAGGTTACTTCAGGACGAACCTCATCCACGCCCGCAACATTTACATAGTTTGCAAAACCTGCTAAAGTACCAACACTAAGCCTAGCAATACCTGAGTATTCAGCACCCTCTGGGGTTTCGCCTGTTATTAAATCGTAAACATCTGATGAAACATTGATTACAGCATTTGTAAAGCCAAGATTTTTAACACTTGCCTCTCTTAGTGTTCCAAACAAACCAAGGTCGATAAATGCTCTAGTAACGCTATCATCTGGGTCTACATAAGTTTTGATATAGCTTTGATAGTTGTCTGCATTAACAGAAATAGTTAAATTTTGAATAGCATAACCATTACCATCAATCTCACCACTATACTCATGCCCTTTATAACCAATAGGCATCCAGTTGATACCAGTTAAATCAATATCCGCAACTAGTTTAACATAACCAGGAGCTACTGCATTAACAGAAGCATTAAAGTTGTTTGCAAGCTCTACCAAGTGATTAGTGTTTGCAATAATGATTGGAGAATCAGCACTTTCGCCTGTTCCCTGCTCGTAAACCTTAATATTGTAAGTTCTAGTGTTACCCTTGCTGTCAAGCTTAACAACTGCTGTTAACTCACCTGCAGATGTAGCTTCATATTTGTCTGTTTCTACTCTATAAGTTAGTGGAGAAATCTCGGCCCCTTCTGGCAAAGTAAAGGTTAAAGTGCCGTCTTCTTCACTGTAGCCTGAAAATACATCAGTTGTATCCCCTGTTCTAAACGCCATACTTATAGTGGTGTTTCCAGGCTGTGTACCTCTTCCAGGATTAACTACACTAACAATAGTATAAATACCAAGAGCTAGAGTTAAAACAAGTCCAATAATTAGAGATGATAACAAACCCTTCTTAGACATAATTCTTCTCCTTTTCTGTTTATTTTTTCGCCCAAACGCTTGATTTACAATTAGTATAAACCACTTAAATAGTAAAAGTCAATACCCATTTCAAAATTAACTCAAAAAAAGAGCCAAATTTTTTATTAAAATTGACTCTTTTCGCTAGTTTTTGCGTCTTTTGTGCAAGTTTAAAGCAAAAACCAGCTCAACTTGCTACAAAAACTGCACTTGAAATTTATACTGAATTCTAACAGGTTCTCCAGCCCCATTTGAGCCCTTAGACTGAATGGTTAAAGTAACTTCGCCCTCGCCTATCACTCTTAAAATGTATTCATCATTTTGATAAACAAGTTCAAAAACTTCGTCATTAGACAAGTAGCAGTTAAAACCAACTTGCTCTAACAAAAATCCTTGCTTGTCAAAAAATAAAGCATCTATTTTATTCTCATCGCCAACTGATAGCGATAAACTTCTTTCCCCACCATCTACCATAACAAACTTATCGCCAAATGTTGCATACGACTCTTCAATAGCTTGATTAACATTAAGAGTTATTGACGCAGAAAGGCCTTGCATCTCTTGCCCAGCACTATTGCAAACTTGAACAGTTATTCTAGAACTTCCTCTTCTGCCAGTAGATTTAACTAGCAATCTCTCTTGAGAAACAACCTCTATAACGCTTGGGTTAGAACTTGTAACAACATAGTTATATTCATCGTTTTCAAGATGCCTTTCCCCACTAGAAAACATTCCGTAAAGGTCTAGAGAGTAAACAAGCCCGCCGTCTACCATGTCTTGTTCTGCGCCAAAATAAACACTTGTAGGGTATTCTCTAAGCCTAACCTCACAAGTATCCTCAAAATCGTTAACTCTTATTCTAACAACAATAGATGTGAATCTATTGTCAGTAACAATTACTGCACCATTCCTAAAGTTGAAAAACTTATCAATATCATTGTCGTTTTCAATAAAATAGGTAGCATAAACATTTTCTGCAGTAGATGGATAAACCTTATAGTCTAAAAAAGTAGAAACCGAATAGTCAACATAAAAAACATCACGAACAAATTCTATGCCCGTGGCATTAGCACCCCCCTGTATTCCGCATCCAGCGAATATAAAGAGGCTACAGATGAATACTGAAATAATGACTAATAGTTTTTTCATGTTTACCTACTTATAATATAACTCAATTATAAACATTTTATAAATGTATTGTCAAATAAAAACAAAATCACTTTTAATATTATAGGCAGCAAAAAAGGCAAAAATATTCTTTGCCTAAATAGTTTCAACCACCAAAAGGTTCGACCCCGTTCCCCCAGCCTTAACAGAGCCAGTTTGAACAACCAAGTCACCCTTCTTTACAAGTTTTGTTTGCTGGGCTTTATGCCTTGAACTTTCTAGAAGGTCATCGGTATTATCGTATGTTCTATCCATAACTGGGCAAATGCCCCAATAAACAGACATTTGGTTATAAACTCTAACATTTGGTGTGCAAGCAATTACATTGCAAGATGGCCTACACTTGCTAACGCACTTGGCAGAAAAACCCGAATTTGTTGCAACTACTATTGCCTTAGCATGCAAACTTTTCGCTAGTTCACATGAGGCATACCCAATGCTGGTGCTAACATCTGAAGAATAATCAAAACTTGAGATTTTATCATAATCAATAGTGCTTTCGCACTCCTGCGCAATTTTGCTCATGGTTTCAACGCTTAAAACTGGATATAGTCCAGCAGATGTTTCCCCCGAAAGCATAACGGCACTTGTTCCATCAATAACAGCATTTGCAATATCTGAAATCTCTGCACGCGTTGGTCTTGCATTATGAATCATGCTTTCTAGCATCTCTGTTGCAGTTATAACATTTTTGCCTTTTTTATGGCATTTAGATATTAGCTGCTTTTGAATGTATGGTATTTTTTCAAATTCAACCTCAACACCTAGGTCGCCCCTTGCAACCATAATGCCATCTGAAACATCTATAATTTCGTCCATATTCATAACGCCTTTTCGGCTTTCAATTTTAGAACAAATCAATGCATTTTCACAACCATTTTTCTTAAGAAACTGCCTAACATCTAAAACATCTTGTTTGCATCCAACAAAAGATATAGAAAAGATATCCGCGCCCTCTTCTATGCCAAACAGGATATCGCTCTTGTCTGTATCAGACAGATACTTCTTTTTTAAATCTACTCCAGGAATATTTATGCTTTTATTATTACTTAAAACGCCACCAACCAAAACCTTACACAAAACATCTGTGCCATGAATGGCATCTACTTTAAGTTTAATAAGACCATCGCTTAAAAGGATAATATCCCCAACACTCACAATTTTATTAAAACTAGAAAGCGTTACGCCAACCCCGTGCTCATTCCCCAAAACATTTCTAGTTGTAAGAACAAAGCCATCATCTTTTTTAAGCACAACTTGCCCATTTTGAAACTGGCGAATACGAATTTCAGGCCCCTTAGTGTCTATCATAATGGCAACAGGCACATCAAGTTCACTTCTCGCCTCTTTTAGCGTTTCAATAAGTTTATGGTGCGACTCGTGCGTGCCGTGGCTCATATTAAATCTTGCAACATTCATTCCCGCAAGTATCATCTGCTTCATAATATTTTTACTTTCAGATGCAGGCCCAATAGTGCAAACAATTTTTGTTTTTCTCATAATTTCCTCTTAATAGTTCTGTCTCTTATACACATCTCCGAAGCCCACGAGACTCGACGTCA
>USTP01000052.1 GCA_900557695.1 uncultured Thermoanaerobacterales bacterium
CAGCGTCAGATGTGTATAAGAGACAGTAAATATTGTATGAAAGCCCACAAGAAATTTTTATTTGGCTGTTTAAAAAAAGGACAAATTATATTTTGTATAATAGCCTCTTTAATTGTTATTTCCTCGTGCGCCATCCTAGATGTGTCTAGCGCCACTGAAATAAGCGGTAAAGAAACCCTTGATTTTACCGTTGTTGTAGACCCTGGTCACGGTGGAGTAGACCCAGGAAGTATTGGCTATAAAACAAAAGTTAAAGAGAGCGAAATCAACCTAGCAGTTGCCCTTGTTTTAAAAGAGAAGCTTGAAAAAATTGGCATTAGAGTGGTTATGACGCGTAGCGACTCTGGCGGACTATATGGTTTGTCTACCACCAACTATAAAAAACGCGATATGCAAAAGCGTAAAGAAATAATAGAAGGAATCCGCCCCGACATTGTTGTGAGCGTTCATATGAACAGTTATATTCGCCACAATCTTCGTGGTGCTCAGGTTTTCTATGATAAAAACAGCGCTATAAGTGAAACACTAGCACTGTCTATTCAAGACCAATTTGCCTCGAGGCTTGAAAAAAGTGATAAGGGCATCAGCGTTGGCGACTACTATATGCTTAAATGCACTGATTCCGCCTCTGTTATTGCCGAATGTGGTTTTTTATCTAATGAAGACGACGAAAAACTTTTAATTTCGCCAGCCTATCAAGAAAAGATTGCCGACTGCATATATGTTGGCATTATAAACTTCTTAAACCTTGAATAAATAAATTTGTATTGCCATGCTTGACAAATGCCTAAAAAATATTTACACTACTAACTAGAATATAAAGCGTTGAAAAAGAGAGTAGTTTGGATAATTTAATTAACAGCGAGTAAGAATGGTGAGAGCTTACATTTAAACCCAAATGAAGGACACTTTGGAGCTTAACAAACAAAGAGAGGCTGTAAAAAGCAAGTTAGGTGGCACCGCGGATAAAGCTTATTCGTCCTAATGCAAATAAATGCATTAGGGCTTTTTATTTAAGGAGAAACGCAATATGAATAAAAATAAATATAGAACAGTTGATTGTGGAAGTTTAAGAATTGCAGACTGTGAAACCAAGCAGGTTTTATCTGGCTTTGTTGATGCCGTGAGAAAACTTGGTGGCATAACCTTTGTGGTTTTGCGTGATTTTTATGGGAAAACGCAAGTAGTTTTGCCTGAAGAGATTGAAATATCTTTAAACAAAGAAGATGTTGTTTGCGTGCACGGAACTGTTAAAGAAAGGTCGAGCAAAAACCCAGCAATGCCTACTGGCGATATTGAAGTTGTTGCAAGCAAAATTGAGATTCTTGGCAAGTGCGAAAAGGCTCTGCCTTTTGAAATAAAAAACAGCCAAACAGTTAATGAAGACCTGCGCCTCAAATATAGATACCTAGATTTGCGTGCCGACTATAATAAAAATATGCTAAAACTACGAAGTGACCTTATGATGTTTGTAAGAAATTTTCTGCACGATAAAGGTTTTTTAGAGGTTCAAACACCAATTCTAACTGCATCTAGCCCAGAGGGTGCAAGAGATTTTTTAGTTCCTTCAAGATTAAACCCTGGCAAGTTCTATGCGCTTCCACAAGCTCCTCAGCAATTTAAGCAACTGCTGATGACAAGTGGCGTGGATAAATATTTTCAAATAGCTCCATGTTTTAGAGATGAAGACGCAAGGGCCGACCGCTCCCCTACCGAGTTTTACCAAATAGATTTAGAAATGGCATTTGCAACGCAAGAAGATGTTTTTGCTGTTATTGAAGAGCTATACTCTAAAATATTTGAAAAATTTGCAGGTGCGAAAGTAGCAACCCCATTTAAACGATTAACCTACGAAGAGGCTATAAACACCTACGCAAGCGATAAACCAGACCTTAGAAACCCTTTAACCGTTGCTGATGTTACCGAGATTTTTAGCAAAACCGAATTTAACACCTTTAAAGGAAACATTATTAAAGCAATTCATGTAAACTGCAAGGGCAATGGTAGAAAGTTTTATGATAGTTTAACCGACTTTTTGAAATCTCGCGAAGCTAAGGGGCTTGCTTATACTTTTGTTAATGAAAACGGCGAGTTTGAAACAGGTATTAGTAAGTTTATAAGTGAAGAAGAAAAAAGCAAGTTAAAAAGCGTGCTAAATTATAAAGAGGGTGAAACAATTTTCTTCGTTGCCGACCAAAAGCAGAAAGTAATCAAATTTGCAGATGTTTTGCGCCAAGAGCTTGGCAAAAGGCTAAACTTAATTGATGAGAACGCCTACAACTTTGTTTGGATTGTAGACTTCCCGTTCTACGAGCTTGATGATGATGGCAACATAGAGTTTTCACATAATCCTTTTAGTTTGCCTCAAGCAAGCATTGAAGAGGTAAAGAAAAATCCACTTGGTGCTAAAGCATATCAATATGACCTTGTTATAAATGGTTATGAAAGCTTGTCTGGCGCAGTGCGAAACCACAGACCAGACTATATGGTTGAATTGTTTAAGCTAGCAGGCTACGATAAATCTGTTGTTGAAAATAAATTCCCTGCCCTATACAACGCCTTTTCTTACGGAGCACCGCCACACTGCGGAGCTGGAGCTGGCTTTGATAGGCTTATGATGCTTTTAACGCATAATGAATATATTAGAGATGTTATAGCCTTTCCTATGAACAAAAATGGTTGCGACCCTCTAACAAACGCGCCAAACACAGTAGATGAAAAGCTTTTAAGAGATGTTCATATAAAACTTATTGATGAGGAGTAAAATTATGAAAAGAATAGAAATTAGAGATTTAAACAAAACATTTAATGACTATGATGGCAAATCTATCACAGTTTGCGGTTGGGCTAGAACTGTTCGCGATAGCAAACAAATTGCCTTTATCGAGCTTAATGATGGTGCGTTTAAAAGCGTTCAAATAGTTGTAGAGAAAAGTAAAATTAAAAACTATGATGAAGTTGTAAAACAAAATGTTGGTGCATCTTTCATGATTGAAGGCAAGGTTATTGTAACGCCAGAAGCCAAACAACCCTACGAGATAAACGCCTCTAGCGTTACAGTTCTTGGCGAGAGCGACACCGATTATCCTCTTCAAAAGAAACGCCACACCGTTGAATTTTTAAGAACAATACCAACTATAAGGCCAAGAGGAAACCTATTTAACGCCGTGTTTAGAATTCGCTCTGTTGCAGCCTTTGCTTTGCACAAGTATTTTAACGAAAGAAACTTTGTTTACCTTCACACACCAATTATAACAGGTAGCGACTGTGAGGGTGCGGGCGAAATGTTCCAAGTAACTACCCTGCCTTTAGAAAATGTGCCAAAAGTTAATGGCGAGGTAGACTATAGCCAAGACTTCTTTGGTAAAAAGGTTTCCTTAACTGTGTCGGGGCAACTCCATGAAGAGGTTGTAACCCATGCGTTTGGCAAAACCTACACCTTTGGGCCAACATTTAGGGCAGAAAACTCAAACACCTCTCGCCACGCAGCAGAGTTTTGGATGATGGAACCAGAGATGTGCTTCTGCGATATTGATGAGCTTATGGACTTAGAAGAAGAAATGATAAAATATGTTATAAACTATGTTATGAAAGAGTGCCAAAGCGAACTTGAGTTTTTGAATAAGTTTGTAGACCCAACCCTTCTTGAAAGGCTACAAAATATTGTAGACAATGAGTTTGTTAGGCTAAACTACACTGATGCCATAAAAATACTTGAAAAGGTTAAAAATAAATTTGTTTTCCCTGTTAAATGGGGCGTAGATTTGCAGTCTGAGCATGAGCGCTACCTAACCGAAGAGGTTTATAAAAAACCTGTATTTTTAAAGAACTATCCAAAAGAGATTAAGGCATTTTACATGCGCCAAAATGATGATAACAAAACGGTTGCCGCTGTTGACATGCTGGTTCCTGGCGTTGGCGAACTTTGCGGAGGCAGTCAAAGAGAAGAAAGGCTAGATAAATTGCTTGCAAGAATTAAAGAACTTGGTTTAAAAGAGGAAGATTATTCTTGGTACATAGATAGCCGTAGATACGGAACAAATGTCCACTCTGGCTATGGGCTTGGTTTTGAAAGGCTTGTTATGTACTTAACAGGCGTATCAAACATTCGTGATGTAGAGCTCTTCCCTCGCACGGTTGGCTCTATTCAGGGATAAAAAAGCATAATTTTAGCATTGCATATTTAGGAGCTGTTAGCTCCTTTTTTTATGCCTGTTTCATGCTGCTGCTTATTTTTTCTTTACACAAAACAAAAAAATATTTTATACTACAATTATAATTGTTGAAAGGAGAACAAATATGATAAAGCCAGAACATCTTAAAGAAGGCGACAAGGTGGCAATAGTTAGCCTGTCTAGCGGTATACTGGGCGAACCATGGGCCATTCACAAACTAAATATCGCAAAGGAAAGGCTCGAGAAAGACTTTAAACTAAAAGTTGTAGTTATGCCAAACGCACTTAAAGGTGTTGATTATCTAAATAAGCACCCAGAGAAAAGAGCTAAAGACCTTATGGACGCCTTTAAAGATAAATCAATAAAAGCCGTTTTCAACGCCATTGGAGGGGAAGACACAATAAGGCTTTTGCCCTATATAGATTTTAATGTTTTAAAGCAAAACCCTAAAATATTCACTGGATTTTCGGATACCACATCAAACCATTTAATGATGTTTAAGGCAGGGCTTGTTTCCTATTATGGAGCAAGCGTTATGAATAACTTTGCAGAATACATAAAGATAAACGACTACACAAAAAATGCCATAATAAACACGCTTTTTGAGCCTAAAAGCAACTTAGATATTCCCGCTTCAAAAGAAGAAAGTTTCGAGCCAGATAAGGTTTGGTGGAGCGAAGAAAATATGGGCACACCAAGAAAATACCATCAAAATACCAATGGCTACGAGGTGCTTCAAGGCAGTGGAAAAGTTCAAGGGAGGCTTCTTGGCGGCTGTGTAGACACTTTTATTTTCTCGCTTGGCACTAGCATTTGGCCTAGTTTAAATAAATGGAAGAATAAAATTTTGTTTCTAGAAACTAGCGAAGAAAACATGAGTGCTAGCACTTTAACACGGTTTCTTCGAAACCTTAATGCTCAGGGCATTTTTGATGTTATAAAAGGCATTATAGTTGGCAAACCTGCCTTTAAAGAAAAGTATGAAGAATATAAAGAGGTTTATAAAAAGGTTGTGGGCGTTGAGGCAAACAAGCCAAACTTGCCAATACTTTACAATGTGAACTTTGGGCACGCAGAGCCAATTGGCATTATCCCCTACGGCATACTATGTGAGCTTGATTTAGATAATAAAAAAATAACTTTAAAAGAAAAAGCAACTAAATAAAAAACGCAAAAGAGGAAACAAATGGCAAAAATTACCACAAAAACCAAAAGAAATCTGCTAATTATTGGAGTTGTGCTTGCACTGCTTGTAGTAATATTACTAGTTTACTATCTAGGTGCCTCCTACCCTGCCTTTTATTCTATAGCAGAAAAAGAATTTAACATTCCAGGTTTAAACACCTCATTTACTCCGCAAGGCTTAACATATAGCGAAAAATACAATAAATTTCTTCTTTGCGGTTATATGAACAATGGCTCGCCATCAAGAATTTATATTGTAGATAAAGAGAGTAATGAAACTAGTGGCTACTTTACCTTAACAATAGAGGGTTCTTCTTACAATGGTCACAGCGGAGGCATTGCCACCGATGGCGACTATGCGTGGCTATCTGGAGAAGGAACTGTTTATAGATTTAGTTTATCTAGTGCACTAAGTTTAGAAAATGCTCAAAGCTTAGAGATAATTGACAGTTTTGAAACAGGCAACGGAGCAGACTTTTTAGTTACCTATCAAAACAAGCTAATTGTTGGTGAATTTTTTCACAAAATCTTCTTTAAAACTCCAAAAGAGCACCATATTGAAACGGCAAACAAATCAATAAACCGTGCACTATCTTTTATCTACACAATAAATCAAGACATGCCCTGCGGGATAGAGCAAGCAATCCCAGAGGCAGGCATATCCATGCCATCGAAAGTTCAGGGCATGAGTTTCACAAAAAATGGCAATATAATTTTATCAACATCCTACGCCCTTTCCGACTCTAAACTTTTCATATACGAAAATGTTCTAAATAGCCAGCCAACTGCCACGGCTAGTTTAAGCGAAAACTTAACTATTCCTGTTTATATGCTAGATAGCAGCACGCTTCTCGAAACGCTAACTGCTCCCTGCATGAGCGAGGAATTAGTTTTAGTAGAAGGTAGGGTTTACATTTTATTTGAATCAAACTGCTCAAAATATAGAATTTTCACTCGAACTAGGCTTAGCCATGTTTACAGCATAGATATATAAAAAACGCAAAATATTTAATAAAATACGCAAAAAAAATAGTCATTTTGCAATAAAACTAAAGTTCTCGTCTTTTATTTTAACCTTGTATTTATTATGCAAAACAAGTTCGCCCTTATAAAAAATATGTGTGCTTTTTACTTCATCGCAAGAATCTAGTCGATA
The DNA here is from genome assembly GCA_900557695.1 of uncultured Thermoanaerobacterales bacterium. Classification (GTDB taxonomy): domain Bacteria; phylum Bacillota; class Clostridia; order Christensenellales; family UBA1242; genus UMGS2069. The sequence goes on from USTP01000052.1 coordinate 6,517, forward strand.
TGTAATATCATAAAAATTGTAGCCAAGAATATTTAAAAATGGATTTATATAAAACAGCTTATTTTTCACATAAACAACACCAATCATCACTAGTATTAAAACAAACACAACAAACATGCAAATTTTTGTTAAGTCAAAAGTTATTGCAAACAGAACAAAAAGTGAAAAATACCCAAGAAAATGCTGGTCGGTTATATTGTTTTTCGTAAGAATAATAATTTCTATTGTTTTTTGGCTCTTGTTATATATCTCGAGAAGTAAACCAACTACTCCTAAAATAATCACAAGCAAAAGGAACACAATAACCACAATATTTAAAACATTAACATCAATATTTTTGTTTATAAGTTCAACCACTTCTTTAATAAGAATTAAAATATACATCGGTATAAAAGCGCTTAAAAACAACAAAATGTTCTTCATAATCAAATTATTCCCATAACTAGCACTTATCTGTCTCTTATACACATCTCCGAGCCCACGAGAC
>USTP01000053.1 GCA_900557695.1 uncultured Thermoanaerobacterales bacterium
GATGACGTCGAGTCTCGTGGGCTCGGAGATGTGTATAAGAGACAGTTGTTATACTAACTATACAAAAATTATGTGTTATAAATTTAAGGACGGGCAAAATGAATAACAAAAATAACAACTTGGTTTCACAAAATGAAAAGAAAGGTAATTGTAATTTTGTTGAAAAAGTAATGAACTGCTTGAATGGCGACCAAAAGGTTGAGTTAGCAGATAAGTTTTTAACAAATGAAATCGTTGCTGTTTTTAAAGACGATGAGTTAAAAAGCAGTATTGATGCTTTTTTTGTGAACAATTTAAATATTAGTGAAACAAGTCGTAATTCATTTATGCATAGAAATACGCTTCTTTACCGCATTGACAAAATTTATAAATCAACAGGCTTAAATATTAGAAACTTTGATGATGCAGTAACTTTGCTTTTGCTAGAAGCCGTTTACGAAAAAACTAAGAATTTAAGGTAATTAAAGTTATACTATGGATAAAAATAAAAAAATTATTGAGATTTTGAAAGAAGAATATAAAGACCCAAAGTGCGAGCTAAACTACAGTTCGCCCTTTGAGTTGCTTGTTGCGGTTGTTTTATCTGCCCAGTGCACTGATAAAAGGGTTAATCAAGTTACTAGTGAACTTTTCAAAACCCATAATACAGCACAATCGATAGCAAATATGAATATCAACGACCTTGAAGAAGCAATAAAACCATGTGGGTTCTACCACAACAAAGCAAAGGCATTAAAAAGTTTAAGCGAAGATATTGTGAATAGGTTTAACGGCGAGTTTCCAAAAACAAAAGCAGAATTAAAAACTCTTGCAGGTGTGGGAGAAAAAACAGCCAATGTTGTGGTTTCGCTTATTTTTAATGAACCTGCTATCGCTGTTGATACTCATGTTTTTAGAGTGTCAAACAGGCTTGGGCTTGCAAACGCCAGCACCCCAGAGAAAACGCAAAAGCAGTTAGAAGAGAGAATAAGTAAAGACTATTGGAGCAAGGCGCATTATGCTTTAGTTTTGCACGGCAGGTATGTTTGCAAAGCAATTAGGCCGAAGTGTGATAGTTGCAAATTTACAAGTGTTTGCAATTATTATAATAACCTTAATAAGTGAGGCTATAAATATGTTTTTAGATAGGGTTAAAATTTATATAAAAGCAGGACAAGGGGGTAATGGTAAAACCTCTTTTCATACTGAGAAATTTGTAAGAAAAGGCGGCCCTGATGGTGGAGATGGAGGCAAGGGTGGCGACATTATTTTTGTTGCCGATTCTTCTATAGATAATCTTATTGATTTTAGGTTTACCAAACATTTTAGAGCGGAGAACGGTGAAAATGGTGGCTCTGCAAATAAAACTGGTAAGAGTGGTAAAAATTTAATTATAAAAGTTCCTTGTGGCACTGTGATTAAAGATGCTCAAACTGATGGAATTATTGCCGACTTATATGAGAATGGGCAAAGCATATTAGTTTTAAAAGGTGGCGAGGGTGGCAAGGGTAATGCCAGATTTAAAACCAGTAAGCGTCAAGCCCCTGCATTTTCTCAAACTGGGCAGTTAACTGAAGAAAAAAAAGTTATTCTTGAACTAAAAACTATTGCCGATGTTGGGCTGGTTGGTTTCCCAAATGTTGGTAAGAGCACTTTGCTTTCTATGCTAACTTCAGCAAAACCTAAAATTGCAAATTATCATTTTACAACGCTTTCTCCATCTATTGGAGTTGCAAAAGTTTATAATAAGAGTTTTGTTATAGCAGATATACCAGGGCTTATAGAGGGGGCGAGTGAAGGCGTTGGGCTTGGGCATTATTTTTTAAGGCATGTTGAAAGAACAAGACTTCTTCTTCATGTTGTTGATGTTTCAGGTAGTGAGGATAGAGATCCATACTCAGATTTTCAAATTGTTAATAAAGAACTAAAGAAGTATGGCGACTCTGTGTCGGCAATTCCGCAAATTATTGTTTTAAATAAGTGCGACCTTGCAACCGAAAAGCAAATAAGTGATTTTAAGAAAAAGGTATCTAGATTAAAAACCAAATATGAAATAGTTGAGGTGTCTGCCGTTAGTGGTAAAAATTTAGATACCTTGTTAAAGCGAGTTTCAAATAAACTAGATGAATTGCCACCTAAAAAACCTCTTGAGTTTACACCATTTGTTTATACAAGACCAGACCAAAATAAGTATGAAATTACTCGTAGTGATGATGGTGCATTTATTTTAAGTGGTGGATTTATTGATGAACTTGTTAGAAATGTTGTGGTTAGCGACTATACTTCTTTTGCATATTTCCAAAGAGTGTTAAAAGAAAAGGGTATTATTAAAGAACTAAAAAGGCGTGGTGCAAAAGAGGGTAGTATTATTAGAGTTAAGGATACAGACTTTGAATATTATCCAGATGAAGATTAAATAAAAAACGCAAAAATGCATATACAAATATTAAAAAACGATTAAAATTTGGTAAAATGGGAGAAAATTATGGATTCAAAAACAAGGGCACTGCTTAGGGGGAAGGCAAACAAGCTAGAGCCAAGTGTTATAATAGGCATTGGCGGAATTACGGAAAATGTTATAAATCAAATTTCTATAAATCTAGATGCTCATGAGCTTGTTAAGGTGTCTGTTTTAGGAAATGATTTAGATTGTAAGAAAATTTTAAATGAGCTGGCTAGTAAGCTTAATGCCGAGCCAATTTGTGCTATTGGTAAAAAATTAGTGCTATACAGATACTCGTTTAAGAAAAAAGTAAAACATATTTTGGAGAACTAATATGCTTAATGAGTTAAGGTTAAACAAAAAGCCCTTTGAAAGCATTAGAAACAAAACTAAAACTGTTGAAATGCGTTTGTATGATGAAAAGAGGCAAAGAATAAAACCTGGCGACACTATCTTATTTAAACTGCGTGATAATGAAAGTGAAACCATTAAGGTTTTGGTTAAAAACATTAAGGTGTTTAAAAATTTCGAAGAATTATATAAAAACTACGATAAATTTTCTCTTGGCTATAGAGAGGATGAGGCAGCTAGTTTTAAAGATATGGAAGAATATTATTCTACTTACGAACAAAAGAAATACGGCGTGGTTGCAATAGAGATTGAAGTTTTGTAAAATACTTGACTTATTGCAAATTTGTTTTATAATAAATTTAGTTTAATTAAAAGCAATGACGGTGGCTTTAGTAGCTTATGTTAACTTTAAAGAGATTGCTTGTCCTGGGCTGAAAGCAGGCATAAAGCTCTAACATAATATTTTAGCGAATTTCACCACTCGAGCTGTCCACAGGAAATGGTGGAACGCTAATTTCGCGTTAGAAAATAAATGAGGCTTAAATTTTTTAAGTAAAGCTAGGGTGGTACCACGCAATACAAGGCGTCCTTAGTAAAAGCTAACAACTTTTGCTAGTGGGCGCTATTTTTTATATAAGGAGAAAAATATGAAAGAGAAAATTCAAAGCATATTAAATGATTTCGAGAGTAAAAAAGCCAAGGCTTCAACCAAGGAGGAAATAGAAGCTTTAAGGCTTGAATTTATTGGGAAGAAGGGCTATGTGTCGGCGCTTATGGCAGACTTTAGAAATGTTGCTTTTGAAGATAAGCGAGAAATTGGTATGCTTATTAACAATCTTAAGCAAAAGGTTGAAGAGGGTATAGCTCTTTTAATAGAAAAAGAAAAAGAAGAAAATATTAAAAGGCAACTTGAAAGTGACAAACGAATAGACTATACTTTGCCAGTAAAAACAGGGGCTGGGGCGTTAAGCCCAAGAACAATACTTCAAAAGCAAATTGTAGACCTTTTTGTTAGCATGGGCTTTATTATTGAAGATGGAAACGAGATTGAAACCGAGTATAACAACTTTGATTCTGTTAACGTTCCAGCAAGCCACCCTGCGCGTGATATGCAAGATACTTTTTGGCTAGACAATGGCGAGGTTTTAAAAACTCAAACTTCTGCTGCCCAAAACAGAATTTTAAAAACCCATGGTCCTAAATGTAGGGTTTTGTTTCCAGGCAGATGTTTTAGAAATGAGGCGCTTGATGCAACCCATGAAAATACCTTCTTTCAAATTGAGGGGGTTGTGGTTGACGAAAATGTTAGCGTTGCAAACCTTATATATTTCATGAAAGAAATGCTCAAGGGCGTGTTTAAAAAAGATGTTAATGTTAGGCTTCGTCCTGGATTTTTCCCTTTCACAGAACCATCTTTTGAACTTGATGCAACTTGTCCGCTTTGTGCTGGAAAAGGCTGTTCGGCTTGCTCGCACACAGGTTGGATGGAACTTTGCCCTTGCGGTATGATTCATCCAAACGTTTTAAAAGAGGCGGGCATAGACCCTAAAAAATACAATGGTTTTGCTTTTGGGCTTGGCTTTGATAGGCTTGTTATGATAAAAACTGGTCTTGAAGACATTAGATATTTAAACAGCGGAAATCTGAAACTACTTTCTCAGTATGGAACTAAAATTTAAAGGATAAAGGTGAAAACATATGAAAATATCAATAAATTGGATTAAAGAGTTTGTGAACTTAGATGGTATTGAGCCAGATGAACTTGTTAAGCGTTTTAACCTTTCTACTGCAGAAATAGAGGGAGTTGAGTATAAGGGGAAAGACACATATGGCGTTGTTTTTGGAAAGGTTCTAGAGGTTAAAAACCATCCCGAATCTAAGAAGTTGCATATATTAACAGTTGATGTTAAGGATAAGAAACTTCAGATAGTTTGTGGTGCTCCAAATGTTAGAGAAGGAATGGTTACTTGCGTTGCCACAGTGGGTGGTTGCGTTTGTGGGCACAAAATAGGTAGTGCTAAACTTGCTGGAGTTGAAAGCAATGGTATGTGTTGTAGTGCTTTTGAACTTGGTATTGGGGCAGATGATGAGGGCATTATGGACATTACTGAAAATGTTCCTATTGGCGTAGATATAAAACAAGTTTTGCCTATTGATGATGTTGTGTTTGAAATTGATAATAAAACCCTTACAAACAGGCCAGACCTTTGGGGGCATTATGGTTTAGCTCGTGAGTTTTCCGCCATCTTTAATAGAAAATTAAAAGACCTTAAGGTTATAGATTTAAGCAAATTTGACGGTTTAAAGAAACTTCACATTAAAAACAATTCAAAAAATTGCTATAGATATGGTGGAATTTCTGTAGACAATGTTACTGTTAAGAAAAGCCCTCTTGCTATGGCAATTAGGCTTTATTATACAGGAATGAGAGATATTAACCTGCTTGCAGACATAACAAACTATGTGATGCTAGAGATAGGTCAACCAATGCATGCTTTTGACCATGATGTTGTTAAGGGTATTGAAATTGTTGAAGCTAAAAAGGGAGATAAACTTTTAACTTTAGAGGGAGAAGAGCATGAAATTATAGAAGGAGCCGTTGTTATCGCTGATGACAAGAAGGTTCCAGTTGCTATTGCTGGAATTAAGGGAGGTCTAAAGGCGTCTATATCTGATAACACTACTAATGTGCTATTTGAAAGTGCAACTTTTGATGCCGTAAGCGTTAGAAAAACTAGCAGGGCGATAGGGCTTGTTACTGATGCTAGCCAAAGGTATGAAAAGTCGCTAGACCCTGAAATGGTTCCAGTTGCGCTAGGAAGAATTTTGGAAATTTTGCGAAAAATTGATAAAAATATAGTTGTTACTAGTTCCTTTACTGATGTTTACACTAAAAAGTATGAAAAACCTATTATTAAAATCAACGAAGGGTTTGTTTCTAATCGTATAGGAGAAAAAGTATCAACCAAGCAAATTGTTAAGATTTTAAACTCTCTTGGCTTTGAAACAAGATTAGATGGCGATGATATTTATGCTAGTGTTCCTTCATATAGAGCGACTAAAGATGTTTCTATGAATGAAGACCTTGTAGAAGAAATAGCAAGGATGTATGGATACGACAATATTATGCCAAAACCACTCGCTTTTGAGCCAGTTCCAACAACGCTAAACAAAGCAGTTAAAGAGGAATATGAGGTTAAGAAACTTCTTGCAAGCAAATATAATGGCGTTGAAGTTCATTCTTACATTTGGAATTATCAAGATTTTAATGAGGCACATTTTATAGACAGCAAATCTGTGGTTAGACTTCAAGATAGCACAAACGCAGGGCAAAGCGGCATTAGAAGCGAGCTTCTGCCAACAATGCTAAAAGTTGTTTATGAAAACAGAAATCATCAAAGTGATATTAGAGTGTTTGAAGTTGGAAGAGTTGCAGAAAGCTTAAGCGAAGAAAACCTTGTTAATGAAGAGAAAAGGCTTGCAGTGGTTTTTGCTAGCCAAACTAAAAGTGACGAAAGCTTGTTTGAAGAACTTAAACAATTTATTTTCGACTATGCAAAGAACAACCTGGCAATAGATATAGTTTTAAAACCAGGAGAAATTCGTTCGTTTATGCATCCATACAACACCTTTAGGGTTACGAGCAGAGAGGGCGACTATGGTTATATAGGTGTGCTTCATCCAAAGGTTAAAAATTCTATAGACAAAAGACTTAATATTGTTTGCATGGAAGTAAACTTTGGACTGCTTTCCTCAAAAGAGGGTTACTTTAAAAAGGCAAAAGTTCCGTTTAAATACCAGTCGGTAAATCTAGACATTAGCGTTTTGGTCCCAAAAACCATGTTGTATGGCGAACTTGAACAAATTTTAAATAAATACAAAAGTAAAATCTCAAGTGGCTACTCACTAAAGGAAATTTATGAGAATGACAGTCTTGGGGAGAACAAGAGCGTTACTATAACATACGAACTTTGCGGAAGAGATCACACTTTAGATGGAACTGAAATTGACGAGTTTTTAAACAATTTAATTTTACATCTAAACAAAAATAAACTGTCTATTAAAAAATAGATAAAAAATGTAACCCTAGAGAAATCTGTCTCTTATACACATCTCCGAGCCCACGAGACTCGACGTCATCTC
>USTP01000054.1 GCA_900557695.1 uncultured Thermoanaerobacterales bacterium
ATTTCTCCCTAAGTCCTTTTTTATTTTGAGTGACCCCTACGGGGTTCACTTCATTTATAGTCACTTCTTTTTTTGCCTATTTTACATCAGCTTTCTTTTGCTTTTTAACAAATAGCTTTAAAAATCCTCTCAAAAATCTTGGTGCTTTAATGCAAACAATAGTCATTTCAAACCTCCTAAACCTTCTTGCTTTATATTATGAAGTAGAAAAATATTTTGTTAAAAACGCATTCGTTTTACATTAGTTTGGCTTTATAGTAGGGTAGAAATGGCTTTAATCTCTATTTAGTGGCTTAGCTTGCTTTTAAACAACACACATCTGGTTTTAGTTTTAAGGCATAGTTTAGTCCCAGAAGAAGGGAACAAGCTCGCCTAGTTTTTTATATTTCGGGGCTTAGTTTGCTTTTATAAGAAGAGAACAAAAAAATTCTAAACTTAACTTATTAAACAACCAACACCTTGGTTTCAATTTTAAGGCATAGTTTGGTCCTAGAAGAAGGGAACAAGTTCGCACTGTTTTTTATATTTCGGGACTTAGTTTACTTTTAAACTACACACATCTAGCCGTAAATTTTAAGGCATAGTTTAGTCCTAGAAGAAGGGAACAAAAAAAATTCCAGGCTGGCTCGTATTTACATACGAATGCCCGTCTGGATTTTTTGCAGTTCCCACACTTATAGGGCTAAAATATGCCTTAAAATTAGCGGTCTTTCTTCGACCCTTTCATACACTTAGTACACATATAAGCCTTAGTAACCTTGCCATTTTCTTCAATTTCAACTTTTTGAACATTTGGCTTAGAAACTTTTTTAGTTTTTATATTAGAGTGGCTAACTAAATTACCAGTCATGCTACCTTTACCACATACGCTACAAACTCTGCTCATACTAAATTCCTCCAAAATAACTTTTGCGTTGATATGATACCATGAAAAAACAAATATTGCAAGTGATTATTTCTAAAAAACATTCAAAATAACATAAAATTTAGGTAAGGATTGTAAAAAACCTTGCAAAATGCAAACAACTATAGTAAAATAAATGAGCAAAATGAAAACCTAAAATAGGTTTATAGGAGCAAAAAATGTCTGTAAACACCATAAATTCATATGGGAAAATCTCAGTTACCGACGAGTCGATTGCGCTCGTTGTTGGTCATACTGCGCTTGAGTGCTACGGGGTTGTAGACCTTGTGGGCAGAAAGTTTGGCGATTCTTTCAAAGAACTTGTTAGCAAGCAACGAAAGAGCAGGGGTATTAAAATTCTAACTATTGGTGACCGCATACACATCGATCTTGATATTATCTTAAAGTATGGCGTAAGTATTAGTGCCGTTGCCGAGTCGGTTAGAAGGTCTGTAAAATATAATGTTGAGCAGTTTACAGGTATGATTGTAGACTCTATAAATATTAACGTTGTAGGAGTTAGGGTATAGAGTTTATAATCATAAACTTTATGCCTATCTCTAGTTTGTTTCGGGGGAGAAATGGGTAAAATTGTAACGGGCGCCTTGTTTAGGAAAATGGTTATATCTGGTGCCAATTATCTAGAAAGTAATAAAGAGTATGTAGACTCGTTAAATGTATTTCCAGTTCCTGATGGCGACACTGGAACCAACATGTCTATGACAATGCGTTCTGCAGTTAAAGAAGTTAACATGATAACAACAAACAATCTTGAAGACATTGCAGACGCTGTAAGTAAAGGTGCTTTAAAGGGCGCGAGAGGTAACTCTGGTGTTATTCTTTCTCAAATTCTTAAAGGCTTTTCATCGGCTCTTGTATCTGAAAAAGAAATCAATTCTAAACTGTTTGCAAAGGCTTTAAAAGAGGGTGCAGATGTTGCATATAAAGCGGTAACAAAGCCAAAAGAGGGAACAATTTTAACTGTAATAAGAGTTATGAGTGAAGAGGCTGTTAAAATAGCAAAGAAAACTCAAGACATGGAAGAGTTTTTAAAAGCAACCATCGCCGCAGGCGAAGAAATCTTGAAGATGACTCCAGAAATGCTACCAGTTTTAAAAAAGGCTGGCGTTGTAGATGCTGGTGGTAGAGGGCTACTTATCGTTTTAACTGGCTTTTTAAAAGTTATTATGGGTGACGAAAGTGAACTCACAATCGAGTTTGACGACACGGTGGCTTCTACCTCAATGGAAAACGCAACTGTTGATTATAACGACCTTGCCGACATTGAGTTTGCCTACTGTACCGAGTTCTTTGTAATAAACATAAACAAGAAAACCACCGAAGCAGATATTGATAAGCTTCGCGAGCATCTTATGAGTATTGGCGACAGTGTTATTTGTATTGGCGACCTGAATCTAATAAAGGTGCATGTCCACACAAATGAACCAGGCGTTGCCTTAACCCACGCTTTAAAGCTTGGCGAGATAAATGGCGTTAAAATCGAGAATATGCTAGAGCAAAATAGGGCACTTAAAATTCAAAATGAACCAGAACAGCTTAAACCTATAGGCGTTGTATCTATTTGTGCTGGTGAGGGGCTTGCAAACCTATTTAGAGATTTAAATGTAGACTATGTTATTGAGGGTGGTCAAACAATGAACCCAAGCGCGGAAGACATTGCAAAGGCTGCCGATAAAGTTCTTGCTGAAACTGTGTTTGTATTGCCAAACAACAAAAACATTGTTCTTGCCGCTCAACTAGCCAACGATTTATCAAGAAGAAATATTGTAGTTATACCTACGCACTCTGTGCCTCAAGGTATAACAGCAGCCATCAATATCGACCCTGAACTTTCTGTTGAAGAGAATAGAAACAACCTAAATGCAGCTATTGGAACTGTAACTAGCGGTTCTGTTACATATGCCGTTAGAGCAACTTCAATAGATGGATTTAAGCTTAAAGAGGGCGACTATATTGGTCTTAATGAAAAGCACATAATTGCCAAAGGTAAAACTCTTCAAGATGTAACAATTTCTACTATTGAAAAGCTTGTTAAGGAGGACGCTTCAACTATAACCTTATTCTCAGGATTAGATGTGAAGGAAGAAGACGCTGCTGCTTTAACAGAATTGTTAACTGAAAAATATCCAGACCTAGAGGTTTCGTGCCACAATGGTGGGCAACCGCTTTACTACTATTTAATAAGTATAGAATAAAAATAATAAAACAAAAAGAGATGGCGTGAGCCATCTCTTTTATAAATATTAGATGAGAGAGCAAAAGAGTTTTGTTGTTTATACATTTGATTTTTTTAACTAAAATATGTAATAATAAACGCTGATGGAACTTAGCGAAATAAAGGGGCTTGGGAAAAAGCGCGTAGGAACTTTAAACGATAAGGGTATCTTTTCATTAGAAGACCTTCTTTTTTGCTTCCCAAAAACCTATTATGATTTAAACTCTAAAAACACCTTTCAAGAAGATGGTAAATATAAGCTACTATACTGCAAAGTTATAAGCGCAGTTAAAATTGTAAGAATTAGAAAAAATTTCACCTACTCATTTTGTGAGTGCTTAGATATAGATGAGAGTAAGTTCAAGGCAATTTGGTATAACCAGCCCTACATAAAAAATGCCATTAAAGAAGAGGACGAGCTTTTTCTATATGGTAAAAATAGTGTAACAAAGCACGGCTACTTTGTTGTTTCTAATTTTAGAAATAAGAACAAAATTAACAAGTGCTTGGGCTTTTTACCAGTTTATAAAACAAGCAAAAATATAGGTCAAAGCGTAATGATTTCCGCTGTTAAAGAGGCGCTAACTAAATGTAAAATACCAAGCGTTATACCAAGAGATTATGAGCTAAAAAATAATATACTAGAAGTAAACCAAGCAATAAATGTTATTCATTTTCCCGAAAGTGAAGAAGATCTTAAAGAGGCAAAAGAAAGATTAGATATAGAAAAACTTTTGCCCGTAATTAAAATCAATGACGAATTAAAAAACAGTAAAAATATGCAAAAAGGCAAACATTTTATTGGTTTTTCAACAATTTTGAACGATTTTTGCAGTTTTTTGCCATATTCATTGTCACAATATCAATTAAAAGTTTTAAGCGATATTGAAAATGATTTTAAGAAATCAACCATTATCAACAGACTTATTCAAGGCGATGTTGGGTCGGGTAAAACTATAGTGGCGTTAATTTCATTAGCTGTTTGTTTGAAAAACGGTTACTCAGGTGTTTTTATTGCACCTACTCAAATTTTAGCACTTCAGCATTACGAGGAGGCAAAAAAATATTTTGGCAAACTTAACCTTGAAGTTTTGTTTATGTGCTCAAGCACAAGTGCAAAAGACAAGAAAAATATAATAAATAAAATTAACAGTGGCAAACCAGTTTTAGTTATTGGAACCCACGCTTGTTTAAATGATGAAATTGATACTAATAATATTGGTTTAATTGTTATAGACGAGCAGCATAGATTTGGCGTTAATCAAAGAGCATTCTTTGTAAAAAAAACAAAAGGCATAAATCTTCTAATGCTTAGCGCCACACCAATTCCAAGAAGTCTATCACTAGTTTACTATGGGGGGCTAGATATATCTATTTTATCAAAGCCTCCAAAAGAAAAACACATACAAACAAATATAATTTCACCTCAAAAAGAAGAAGATATGTGGAATTTTATTGAGGACAAAATCAATAAAGGCTCAAAAGTTTATGTTGTTTGCTCTAATATAGATGATAGTGATGACGATAGCTACCAAGGTCTTTCAGTTAAATCTGTTTATCAAAGTTTATGTAATAGATTTTCTAAAAACACCGTTTTGATGGCGCACGGAAAACTAGATAACGAAACAGAAAATAAAACATTAAATGAATTTAAAAATGGCAATTATAAAATTTTAGTTTCAACAACAATAGTTGAGGTTGGGGTAGACATTAAAGAAGCAGATATAATGGTTATAGTAAGCCCAGAAAAATTCGGCTTAGCAAGCTTGCACCAGCTCCGCGGCAGAATTGGCAGAGCAGGGCAACAAGCCTATTGTTTTTGTTTAGCAAATAACTTAACCGATAAATCATTTGAAAGAATTAAATATTTTCGCGACCACTTAGATGGTTTTGATATTGCCGAATACGACTACAAAAGTAGAGGTGCTGGAAATATACTAGGAACGCAGCAACACGGCAAAATTGAAAACATCTTCGACTTTGTTAGCCTTGAAACATACAATAAAGCCAAAAAGATATATGAAGAAATAGGTGAAAAAATAAATTTAGAAAATAATAAAATTTACCAAAGATTATCTAGTATAGCATTAAATTAGTATAAGGGGTATTTACAATACTCCTTTTTTATTGTAAAATATGGTCAATGCAATATGAGGAATAAATATGAATAACAAAGATAAAAATGCCAATTATAAGCTCGCACCAAATATGTATGATTATTTACTAAACACTAATATAAATAATATAACTAAAAAAGATATCGACTATCTAAAATCACTTTTTTCTAGTGTATCACTAGCAGACAGAACTAGCAAGAGGGTAAGAAGAGCATCTAAGGCCTTGTTCGTTTCTTCCATTTTAACCTATGGAATAGGCACACTCGTTACAAAGGGCGATGCAACCTGGCTAGAAGCCTTTAGATATTCAAGTTCTTTCTTTTTTGGCACAAGTCTGGGTTTTACAATATCAAGGCAAATTCGTGTAAACAAAGTTTTAAAAGAGTATGGATTAACAGAAGCTGAGTATTTATCGCTTAAAAACAAAGGGAAAATAAAAGAGTTTGAAGAAATAATAAAAGAGTTTAACATAGCACTAAGAGAAAACAAACTTTTAACAATCAATAACGAACCATTCCCTGATTTTGGATATACTACTGCTGATAGAAAAAATGAATTCTTAAGAGGTCTATATAGTTTGGCTTTCCAGCTGCATAAATCTATGGGCAAAAGTGCAGACACTTTTGAATTTCAAGTTTATTTACGACCATACGATAGTGAAAAAACAAAGTCAAAAGATAACAATAATAACAACGATAGTAGCAACGAGCCCGAAAACTAATTTGTATAAAAAACCAATAAAAACGCAAATTCAATATAAAATTTGCGTTTTTATTATAAATTTTTGCGTTTTTTGATTTAAATTTATTTTTTTAATTCTTTAATAACATATGCTAAAATCTCTTCATGTATAGCATCAATATTTTTTATGTTTTTATCACCATCTTCACAATTTATAATTTCCCAATTAAATTTTAGTGCAACATTTTTACCTGTTTCATACGAACGACTTAAAAATTTCTCATCACTTTCATGTATGTCATTTTTTGTTTTAGTTTTCAGTTCTTTCCTGTCATGAGTTAGTTTTATGCTAGCAAATGGAGGCATATCTAAAAACAAAATAATATTGGGGCGAGGGAGCTTTAGAATATTGTATTCAAAATTGTTAACCCATTGTAAAAATTCATCGCGCTGTTTTTCGTCTAATATCTTAGTTGCTTGGTGAATCATATTTGAAGGGGTGTATCTATCTAATATAACAACCAAATCGTCAGACTCTTTCTCAAGAAGTTTCATTGTACACAACCTGTCAACGCCATAAAGTGAAGAGGCTTGATAAGCATCTAGAGAATCAGCCGTGTTTCCAAAATCGCCATTTAAATACATTTTAACAGGTCCAGAAGAGATGCTATCATAAGCAGGAAAGCTTACAATTTTGCACTTAATCCCAAGGCCATCTAATGAATTTTTAAGTAAATTAGCCTGAGTTTTCTTACCACTACCATCAGTTCCCTCAATATCAATTAAATATGCCATAATTTTCTCCTTTAGTTTAATTTCTATAATTAAGGTTAGAATAAATTATTAAACC
>USTP01000055.1 GCA_900557695.1 uncultured Thermoanaerobacterales bacterium
TATTAGCACATCTTTAGATAATGCTAATATTTTTTTTGTAGGCTTATTTGCCTGTTTTTGTCTAATATATAAGCTTTTTGAAATTAAGCTAAAGTCCCAAATAAACTATTTAACTTCTCAATTGTTTCTTCGCCATAAACGCTAGTGTCTAGATTTGAGATCGCATCTTCGATGTTTAGCTTAGCCTCTTCACTTAAAGCCTCAGGGATACCTAAGTTACCAACGCTACTACCAGCATTTGTTATAGTGTCTAGCAAAACAGTAGAATTTGCAAGGGCATTAACAAGGCTAGTTGCGTCTTCACTTGCAACCTCAACTTTAGTTGAGCCTTGACTAGTGTCTGTGTTTAACACCTTGTTTGCAACAGAGTAGATTTCCTTAACAGCATCAATTTCATTTGCCAAGCTATTTCCACTTCCCTCTGAGTAGTCTGTGTTTATAACTGCAAGAATTGTTTCACTAACAAGCCCAGCGGTTTGCTCATCTAGTCCAAGTCCTGTTAAGGTTTCTTCTTTAACAACTTCATTAACCACATCTTTCAAAGTTTCGTTTTCAGTGAAGCTAGTTAAAATGTTTTCAAGAGAATCTACATTAAAGTCGTCTATAGAAGTTTGCAAGTCTTTAGCTAGGCTAATTGCCTCTCCAATAGAGATAAAGGTTGACTGAAGGCTAACAGTTTTGTCATCCCAAATGTTGTTAAGCTCTGTAACGAAGCTTTGAATTATTTCATTCCCCGTTCCAACTATAGCTTGAGAATTTAATAGTGCGTTCATTATCTGTTTAGACGATGGTCCTAAAAGAGTTGAAAATCTAATATTATCAAAGGTTTCGCCAAGTAGCGCAAAGTCCAGATTTTCAAGAGCCGACTGCCCTGCTTCAGTTCCAGTTTCAATTTGGTCGTAAATTTTAAACACATTGTTGAAAACAACTTGAAGCCTTGGAGTTTCAAAAGTCCAATCAATTGTAGTGCTATCTACATCAATCTTGTTTATAGTGCTTGGGTCAATATCAAGGCCTCTGTAAACATATTCCATCGCCACATTTATCACTTTTGGCAACACCGACTTCAAGGTTTCGCTCTCTAGAGCTTTACCAATAATTGAAGAAATAAGGTTGTTGTTTTCAGGATTTCTTAGAATCTCCATAATGTCGCCATCATTCAAAACTGTGTGCAGTAGCCCTGCATCATTGGTGATAATAAGTAGGTCTACGCCAGTGAGAATATCATTTTTAATAGAATCGCTAGAACTTACAGAAATATTAAGTAGAAGCGTGTCGAATAGGTCTTGAACACTTGCGTCATCAAAAGTAGGTTTTGGTATTTCACAGAAAGTTGCTCCATTTAGCCAAATAACCGAAACATTTGGCAACAATTCCCCTACCATATTTGATAGTGCATTCGACTCGTAAAGCGTGTTCACAGTGTTTTTAAGGGCATTTAGCGTATTGTTGTCTTCAATATTAAAGCCAGTATCCATAATCACTTGAATGTCTGGATAAGCCTTTGCAAAAACAGTAACTTCTCTTCGCAAATTATACTCTACATCCTTTTCAGTAACAGTTGATAAATTATCAAACATACTAACCGAAAGCTTTCGAATGCCAATTGCATCTAGCATCTTGTAAACCCAGTTATCTTTAAACGCATCGGTGTATCTTTCAATGCGTCTAACCGTGTCGGCTATAGACTCTTGAGAAGTTGAAGAGCTATCGCTTCCTGAGGTATCCTCGGCTGTTTCGCCACTCTCACTACCAGAAAGGTCCTCCCCATCTACATAGTAAACCCCATCAATGAAGTTACTCTCTATTAGTCCATCTGTTATAGCCTCTTCGCCAGTTTCGGCTGACTCACTTGCCAAAGCCTCAACAACAGGGTCTGCCGTTGCCACCAAACCAAAGCAAGGAATAAGCACGATACAAGCCACAACAAAACCTTGAAGAGCACCAATTAGTGCGCCAATAAAACCATGTTTTTCTTTCCCCTCGGTCTTCTTTTTAGAGAAGAATATGCCAGCAATAATCCAGTAGATAATCATTGACACCCATTTGAAAATAAAGAAGAACAACACGAATAATATAACATTAGCAATCAAACTAGGAAAAACTTCTAAAAAGGTTTCAAAAGTTGGACTTGCATTCAAAATATCTTCAATAAAAGGCATTTGCCTTAAAAGGTCGGTTACAAGATCTTGAATAGTAATAACCTGAACCTCACCAATAACTATATTATACTTAGAAATATCTAAGGTTAAAATTGCACTAGTTATTGAAGGTATAACAAAGAAAGCAAGCACGCCAACGCCAAGCACTATTATAAATCTTATTATAGCCTTCGAAAAACCTCTAACCCAGCCCACAACAAAGCCAAGCACTATCAAAATAAGGAATACGGATATTACAATACTTGGGATAATATTTGCGTTCATACACATTTCCACCTTTAACTTTATAGTTTTATTATATATCAGGGGGGCAAAAAAAACAATATTTTCTGCCCAAATTATGAACAAAACCCATCAAAAATTTAACCAAAAATTTATTTTTTGTATGCAAATCTTAAAATTTTTACAATTTTTAGCACTTTAACTTTGTTTTAATTCCTCTTATTTAAAAGCAAAATTAAAAAGCAGGGAATTTTTCCCCGCCCTTTAATCTACATATTCTCGTGGCTTATTTTCGCTTTCTTCTTTCTTTTGTTTTTTATTTTTTAGCTTAATAACCACATATCTGTTTGGTTCTTTACCCTTGCTTTCAGTTTCAACTTTTGCATGGTCTGCTAAACTAGAATGAATAATTCTTCTTTCGTTTGCGGTCATAGGCTCAAGCCTAACATCGTGGTTTTCCCTAACAGCCTTCGCTGCCATTCTCTCGGCAAGAACTTTCAAAGTGTCTTCCCTCTTAGACTTATAGTTACTGCTATCTACAACAACTTTCTTATACTCTTCATGCTTTTTCCCTTTGTTATAAATAGAGTTCACAAGAAATTGAAAAGCATCCAAACTCTCTCCACGCTTACCAATTAAAAGAGCTATATCTTTCCCCGTTATGTCCACAAAAAATTGTTCCTCTTGCTCTTCAACAGTAACATCCAACTCTAAATTCATCTTGCTAAGCAAACCTTCAACCAACACCTTTAGCCCCTCTTCGCTCTCGCTCGACTCGTCTAAAGATATTTTAACCCTTGCCTTGTTAAAAAGACCTGCTTCTTTAATTATAGATATTTTAACCTGATCTCTTGTGGCTCCCAGTTTATAGAGCCCAAGTTCAATGGCTTGGTCTACAGTTTTACCTTGTGTTTCAATACTCTTCATTTCTTTCTCCTTTGCTATTTCTTGTGTTTTCTCATCGACCTAAGAGCCTCTTTCTCTAAAGCCTCGTAAACCTCTTGTTGTTTCTTTTTATAGCAAGCATTAACTATAACGCTAGTTAACGCCGATATACCAATAGATATAATTTGGCTGGCAACGATGTAGATACTAAATGCTGCAGAAGATGTTAAAACGAAAATTATCATAAGCACAGGCAACAATATTTTCATAAACTTCATTGCCCCGCCAGCAGGATTGCTTTGCTCTACAAACTTATTTACCTCTTTGTTTTTAGATTTGCTCATAAGCTCGGTTATATACTGAGATAAAAATGCAGTAACACCAGCCAAAATGGCTAAGATAAAGTATCCGTTCCATCTATCGTCCTGATTGTGAACAGATGTTGTGATAACGCTATATAAGTCTTTGTCTATATTGTTTACATAGCTAACATATTCACTATTTTTCGAATCACTCGCCAATTTTTTAAGGTCGCTGTAGGTTGGAAGTGGGCTTTTATAATTATCTGCAACCCAAATGTTGTCTACCCAAAGCCAGTTCTCCTTAACTTCGTTCCAAGTTTTATTCGCCTCAATGGTGGCAGCCTCAGAACTCTCGGTTGTAAGAGCAGACAACATATCTAAAAATGAAGTAGACTCACCACTTTCCGCATTATATTCAATAAAGTGGTTGTTTAGATAGTTTTGCTGCTCTTCTGTTAGCTCGCCGTTTATAGCAAAATAGTTATCAAAAATACCAACGCTTTCAGGATTTGCCCCGTCCCCCTCAAAAATTAGTTTAAAACTTGTTTCGTAGCCTGAAACCGCTTCGCTTGTTATCTGTTCGTCTGCTCCCTTAACATAAACAACATCTAGCCCATTTAGCCTTTCAATAACCTTGTTTTGAGTTTGCGTGCTAAGCGTAGACATATATGAGGTTTGGATAGCTTCGTATTGATTTATCGCTCTATAGGCGCTCATTTCTCGCAAAGATGCAAAAAGCGTAAAGAACACAACTAGCGTTACAGCTAAGTTTACAATCATAACAAGGCAAGACGCAACTGCATTGTAACCTTCTTTTTTATATAAAGCATTAGTTTGCATTTGAGCTGTTGCCCTATCATTTTGATACTTTTTATTTATTCTTGCCACTTGTGGAGCAACCTTTTGCTGCACAAGGGTTGCCTTTTTATTTGTAAACCTAACCAAAAGGTCTAGCGGAGATAAACACACTTTAACTAAAAGCGTGAACACAATAATTACCCAGCCATAGTTAACAATACCGCCCTCTAGCCAGTTTAGTATAATAGCCCACAGCCCTGTTGGAGCAGATACTGCGGAAGCAATTAAGCCCCCTACATCAGCCATTTATAATCTCCTTTTATGTTTATTTTAACAGGATCTAGCCCGCCCTTTGCAAAGGGATTACATCTAAAAATTCTTTTTATTGCAAGCCCTGTACCTTTAAAAAATCCCCACATCTTTATACTATCTAAAGCGTATGTGCTGCAAGATGGAGTATACTTGCATGCGTGTGGAAGAAGTGGAGAAATACACTTTTTGTAAATCCATATAAGCCCTTGCCCAATATACTTAGGTATGCTTATTAAAAATTTAAAAAATTTTTTCATTTGCTTATAAGTTCTGCCTTTAAAAGCGTTTCCATAAGGTCGCTTTTCACATCTTGAAGTCTTTTACCATCTATTGCCTGCTTTGCAACAATAATTAAGTTAAAGTTTTTTTTCAAACTATCAAGATATGGCGAAACAGCCTCACGCAACAAACGGCGGGCACGGTTCCTTTTTACCGAGTTGCCCACCTTTTTGCTTACCGATATTCCAATTTTCACATTTTGGTTTTTACTTGGACTGAAAACTATCATGCTATATTTGCCATGACAAGATTTCCCAACTCTGTAGACATAGTTAAATTGATATTTCTTTTTTAGCCTATATTTTTGTTTTAACATCTCTCTACCAAAACCAGATTAACCAGCAATTTTTGCTCTACCCTTGTTTCTTCTGCGAGCAATAACTCTTTTACCACCCTTTGTGGCCATCCTCGCTCTAAAACCATGAACTTTCTTTCTATTAGCTTTTTTTGGTTGATAAGTTCTTTTCATTTTTTTAGCCCCCAATAATTTGTAATCTATGAATAAACATAGTTTTTTTATTATAAAAGAATAATTAGCACTTTGTCAACCCTTTTAAAAGTCATAATCAAGCCTCAAGCCCTTAAAAAGCTTGCAAACCGCCATAAAAAAACAAAAAGCGCCTTTTGTGGTGCTTTTTATTTTGTAGCATAATCACAATAAACAGTATCGCCTGCTAAATAGTAAATAACATCAACTAGTCCAACTTTGCTTACAAGCCTAAATGTCCTTAATTTACAGTTGTTGTCAATATTTTGGTAAGTGAACTTTTCTTTAACCTTTCTTTCCCCATTTTCAATTTCAAAAACTTCTGCAACATCCTCATAAAAAGTTATCTTATAACCACTTAATGATTCGTCAACCAAATCTACATAGTTATAAACATTAGATGGCTTAATTTCTCTATATGTCACTTTATATGGAATTTTTACGCTAACCGACTCATACTTAACCTCTAAGGTTTTCTCATTTCCATCTAGGGTATAATCTATGTTTCCAATTTCGGTTTCAGCTAAAGGCACAGTCCTCTCCTCACCATTTGTATAAAGAATAGTAATAAAAACATCTTCAAAATTTGGCTGTTCCTTGCAATAAAGAGTTAAACTTTCACCCTTATATGTTCCCGCTATTGGAACAATATCATAAACTGTAAATTCAATAATTATTGCTTTATCCTTATACTCAACTTGAATCAACTGCTTCCCAACAACATTAGTGTCAAGCCCTGTTATCGTAGCTTCAGATAAAGATATAGTATCTGTTTCGCCTGAAGAAAATTCTACAGTTAAAGTATAATTATCAAAATTTACATCCTCTCCAACATAAACAATACTTTCTTTAAATTCGTCACAAACAGTTAGGGCAACAACGCTATTATCGTTACTTTTCGCGTTATCACAGCCAACTAACATAAAACAACAAAAAGCCATCAA
Organism: uncultured Thermoanaerobacterales bacterium; assembly: GCA_900557695.1. Lineage (GTDB taxonomy): Bacteria > Bacillota > Clostridia > Christensenellales > UBA1242 > UMGS2069. The sequence continues at coordinate 6,392 of USTP01000055.1, forward strand.
AACAAAAGCAAGTTTCCGCATAAAATCACAAACAACCTCGTCAAAATTTACTAAAAGTATATAAATTATGACAAATTTCGTCAAATGTTTTTGATGCACTATAATATATAATTGATAAAAATTTCAAAACCCACACAACAAAATCTTCAAACAACTTTGTCTTATAGGTTTGAAAACCAACCTTTATGCTATAATTTGCGAGTTTTATCCAAATTGTTATTTATGTCAGTTATTATTATGACAAATTAAAAAATATATGTTATAATATTATTAGCGTAAAATAAGGGGGTAAATGTTCATGGCAAAAGGTTTATTTGAATATTATAAAACACCCAAGGGGCTGTCTCTTATACACATCTCCGAGCCCACGAGACTCGACGTCATCTCG
>USTP01000056.1 GCA_900557695.1 uncultured Thermoanaerobacterales bacterium
ATTTAATATCAAATAATGAAGAAAAAACCAATAAAATAGCCAAAAATATTGAAAAAATAAGCAAAAAAATAAAAGAATTTGTAGGCAAAAATAGAATAGAGAAGATAATATTTGAAGACAATAGTAGTGTGGATGTTAGCGGCGTGTTTGTTGCCCTTGGCTCGCTTTCAACGCTTGAAATGGCAAAGCAACTAGGTTTGTTAACAAAAAATAACACTATTTTAGTAGATGAAAATTATATGACAAATGTGGCAGGCGTGTTTGCCGCGGGCGACTGTATTGGTGGTCTTTTGCAGGTGGTAAAGGCAGTGAGCGATGGAGCCATGGCAGGGCTTATGGCAGTTAGATATATAAAGATGTTGGAAGAAAAATGATAAAGCGTGAAAAAAAAGAGGTGGTATATCCACCAAGAGAAGCAAAAAGAAAAGCAAAAGTAGCAAGTGTTGTTCTAGCCAGTTTGGTTGGCTCTTTTTTGGTGCTGTTTTTAGTGGCATATGCAATAATTGGCTCATTCTTTTTCAAGTTTGCACTTGATGCAACTTTTGCAGCGGTTGCAAATGCTCCAAGCGACATGATTCTTGAAATGCCAACGCCCGACACAAAGCCTGAATGGTTTGAAAACATTCCAAAAACAATTAGAGAAATCACAAGCGATGAGGGCTATAGTTTAAAGGCCTACGAAATACTTAATAATAACAATTCGCATAAATGGGTTATAACTATCCATGGATACAGAGGAAAGTCTACTGAAATGAGCAATTATGCCTATTATTTCTATAACGAAGGCTTTAATGTTCTGATGCCAGACCTGCAGGGGCATGGGCTTAGCGAGGGCAATTACATTGGAATGGGGTATAGGGATAGGCTGGATATTTTAAAGTGGATAGACCTTATAATAGAGCAGGACCCCGAGGCAAAAATCGTGCTTCACGGAGTGAGCATGGGCGGAGCAACTGTTATGATGACAACGGGGGAAAAGCTTCCTGAAAATGTTGTTTGCGCTATTGAAGATTGCGGCTACTCTAATGTTTACGAGCAGTTTGATTATATTGTTCGCCATGTGCTTTCGCTTCCGTTCCCAAAGATAATTATGAGCGCCTCCGACCTTTCGGTTAGGGCAAATTTAGGAGTGTCGCTTAAAGATATGGACTCGATTTCTCAACTAAAGAAATCTACCACGCCAACCTTGTTTATTCATGGTAGCGAAGACACATTTGTTCCTTTCTACATGCTTGATGAGGTTTATAACGCAAACCCAAACCTTGAAAGGCAAAAACTTGTGATTGAAGGGGCTTCTCATGCTTGTAGCGCAACTGTTAACCCTGAGTTATATTTTTCAACAGTGTTTGAATTTATTGCTAAACATATTTAAGTGGATATATAAAAAACGCAAAATTAAAAAACAACTTGGCCTTTATCAAGTTGTTTTTTTGCATTTTTATGTGTATTTTAAATATTTTTTTGCATTTTCGCATTTTTTATATTTCAGTAACATTGTCTGGAACTGCAAACATAACATCGTGAGAATCAGACCCCTCGGCAATTTTTTCTAGTGGTAATTTCATATAAACAGCTTCTGCCTCTGCCAAAACATTACCATCTTTATCTTTAATTGTTCCTTTGCCGTTAAAGGTTCTAGAAGTTTCGCTTATTATTTCACCTATGCCTATGAGTTCTGTTTCTAAAGGTACAGGTTTTCTATACTTTATATTCAATGAAATTGTAACACCCCACATATTAGGCTCGGTTATCCAAATGGCTCTGCCAACAAGCTCGTCAAGAAGTGCACAAATCATACCGCCATGGGCACGGCCAGGATAGCTTTGATGCTCATTTCTGAATTTGAATTTTGTTACAACTGTGTTTTCTTCAGTTTCATAAAAAGGAGCCTGTAAACTAAGTGGGTTATCCATTCCACAGATAATGCAATCATGACTATTGTCTTGTTTTTTAATTACTTTCATATAAGTATCTCCTTTGCTTAAAAACTACCAGCGATTATATCACTTTTAGTTATAAAAACAAAACGATTTTTGTTTTTTTAACTTATCTATTACAAAATTAAGAAAAATTTTGACTGAACCTAGGTTTTTTTCTTGGCGAATTTTTCTTTTAGCTTTAAATTAAGGGCTTTTATATCACTTGAGAAGTTTTTATGGTCGAAAATCATGGCGATAAGAAAAGCTACTGGAGTTAATAAGATATATACAGGGAAAATTAGCCAAAACCATGGCCAATATTTTGCCTGCCCAGCAAGCTCGCCTACTGGTATAGTTTTAAAAAAGTTTGGGCAAAAAACTGCTAAAAACTCGCCAATATCGCCAGTTGGCCCCCATATCATAGATGAATTTTTATAGTTAACATTAAGCAGGTCATCTCCGCGAAGGGGAACAAAGCCTAACTCGCTTTGAAGCACCTGGTTTACAATTATAAACAGCATAACTACTAGTAAATAAGTAGGGGCGCACAAAACGCGCTTATAACTTATTTTGTGAAGCTTAAACACAACCATTAAAAGCGGAACAGCCCAAAGCATAGTGTGGTGGAAATAAAATCTAACAATGTCTAACCATTCGGCGGCTTGGTTAACTTTTGCCATGGGCTCCATAGGATAGAATATAGAAATAAGCCCACTAAGCAAACCTATATAAAACATATAGTCTTTAGCTTTATCACTTTTACTTAAAAAGATAAACGGAAACAAAAAGATGTTTGCCCCGCAAATGTTTACAAAGAAAATATCTCTATACAGCCTGTCAATATCGGTAGAGTAGGGTGGAATAAAACATTTTAAAAAGTGCAAAATAAGCCCAAACAAAAGTATGCAAAAAAGAACTATCTTTTGCGTTTTCGCAGTTCGGTTTCTTAAAATGAAGTATAGCCCCACCACCGAGCCTATGCATATAAATAGTATCAAAAAATACCAGCCATTAAACATTTGAATTTCCATATGTTACATCCACTTTTAATATTTGATAAAAACAATATAACATAAATTGTGAAAATAATAAATAAATTCAAAACATTTTACATAAGTTGTATAGTTGTGTTATTATTTACAAAAAATATACAAAGGTTTATAAAATAATGAGTTTTAAAGAGTGGATAACTAGTTCATATCCAAACCCAGGAATTGATGGAAGATGGGGCTGGCTTCATATAACAGTTTTAATTTTATGCGTTGCCATTATTTTTGCCCTGGCACTAATTTTTAGAAACAAAAGTGAAAAAACTAGGAGAATTGTGATTTTAGTTCTGGCAGGGCTTATTTTGCTGTTTGAATTAACAAGGCGAATAGTTAATTTGTGTGTGGCAAGTGAATACACGCTAAACAGCGTTCTTTATATTTTGCTTCCAAGGCCATGGTGTGCAATTTCGTGCTGGTGCGTTATAATTGGCGCGATATTTAATAAGAGGTTTTTATATAATGTAACTAGCTACACAAGCTTGCTATGTGCCTTAGTGTTCTTTGCGTATCCATCTGTGGGGTTTAACAACAAGTTTATACTTTTTGAAAACCTTTATTCTATTGCAACTCATTCGCTTATTTTAATTTCTTCTATAACTTTCATAACCTTAAGGTTTACAAAATTTGAATTCAAAACAATTTGGAAAGAGGCTATTTGTTTGGCAGTTATTTTCCTTTATGCCGTTTTAGAAATCTATGTGCTTAAAATTGAATCAGACCCACTATATTTCATGCCTGGGAATGATATTGTTGAATTATTTGGGCTATCTTATGGAGCCTACCTTGCAATTTACATAGTATTTTTAATTGTTTATATTTCTATATTCTATCTTATAGATGACAGAAAAAATGTTTTTCGCAAACGAAATAAAATTGTAGGTGAGCAGAAAAGTTAGATTTAGAAAGTGTAGGGTATACAACCTGCACTATTTTTGTATTGATTTTTTATTTAATATGTTTTATACTAGTTAAACAAGTGAGTGGTGAAAGAATATGAAAGTTTGTCATATAAAAAGAATTCTAAATCGTTTTTTAAACACAAAAGAAGTAAAGCAAGCAAGACTAAAGTATGGCGCTTTTGAAAAAGAAAAGCGAGAAATTGTTGACTCTTTAAGCATGCTTTACGGAAAAACAGTTAAAGATTTAACAAACAGAGAGATGCAAAAAATCCCGTATCTTTGTTATTTGTTTAAGCATGTTTATATGGTTCCATACTACGAGGCAACAGATATTAGTTTGTCTACCATGGAGATTTATAGCGACTATATTCCTGTTGCGCAAGAGGGGGAAAAAAGACTTTATACATACGGCGAGTTTGCTGATTTTGACGACACTGTTAAAATTTATTTAGGCTTTTTAAATAAAGAAGAAACTATGAACAAAGAGGTTGTGGGCGTTATTTTAGAAATTTTTAACACAATTGCTCACGAGTATCGCCATAATTTTCAGTTTAGAGTTGCAGATTTTAGTGAGGAAAACAATGCCAAGGCAAACAAACTATTAGATAAATATGCAAAGTTAATTAAACAGGAGGCTAAAAGTTGGTCGGTAGACGCAAGCCAAATAGATGTGCTTCAGCATCTTTTAACGGCAAACGATAGCTATGGACAATATTATTATCCTCAAGAAACGCAAGACTATAAAACATATCTTGGCTCACTTGCTTATTCTGCGTATTTTAATGACTATATTGAGATGGATGCAAGAGATGCAGAGCTTGAATGTATGAGAGAAATTATTAAAGACATTGAAAGGTATTCATCCCCTATAGTAGACCTAGAGTGGTATGTTAAAGACAAGTATAAACAAAAGGCTGAAAACGAAAAAAAATCTAGAAAACGTTATTCTTCATATTTTAAAAACTATGAAAAAATAATGAATAGTATTTCAGAGAAAGACTACGTTAAATATGCAAGACTGTTGAAAAATAAAAGTATTGAAGAATACTATTTGGGGATAAAAGATGTTAAAAAGAGGGTAGACAGGGGAGATGATTCCTACTATCAATTAGATAAAAAATTTACAAAAAGATATGATGCCGACATTTTAAAAAGGGCGTTTAAGTTTATATTGCAAGACCTAACGGGGAACAAATCTAGAGTTTTAAATGCTGATGAAAACCCAAACGAGTATTTAGAAAGGGTTAACAGGCTGGGTTTGTTGTTTTTGAAGTATGGTCTAAATAACGCCAGTGATCTTTTAGAGCAAGAGGTTAAAAACTCCAAGGTAAAACAAACGAGTTTGCTGGTTAGTTATGACAACATGATTGAAAGATACTTTGATTTACTTAAGAGCGGAAAAGTTACTCTTGACAGTTTTACAAGATTTAAAGACATGAGCATCGATAAGCAACTTGAAGTTTTCACCGATTATATAAGGCAGGGGAAAATTGAGTTTTGCAGGCAAATTTTGTATGATATAGATAATTTTACTGATATTGAAAGAAGAATAGGTCAAGCGTTTGAACGTGGTGGCAATCTGGAAAAGTTGCTTTTAAACAGCGTTTTAGAAAAACCAAGAACGGTTTGCAACTGCATTCTTCAACAAACCGTTTTGCCCCTTGAGTATAATAGAAGAGAGTTTAGCGTGTTAGACACTATTTATGACAGGCTAAATTACCTCGCAAGGTTGCAAAGTGAAGGCACTCTTGAGTATGACGATATTGACGAAATGATTGCCTTAATTGCAGACATGTGCCTTGTTTTAAATGTTCCGTATTATACACACAGAAGCAATCTAGAGATTAGAGATACTATTGAAGAGCAAAAAATTCAAGATGACTTATACAATTTATACGAATATGCCGAAAACATAGGCTATGATAAGGTTTGCTCTATTCTTGGAAGAAGGCCAAGGATAGATGAGTATAGATATGCAAATGTTGATGATAGAAAACCTTTTGTTTTAAAGGGCGCAGCCTATTATGAAAGGTTCAAAAGAATATATGGTAAAATAGCCTATGATGATATAATTAGAACCAAACTAAATGTAGAACAATTGCAAGCAGAGTTAGATTTTGAAATGTAATGAAAGAGGTTTTGTTTTAAGGCGGAGTATTATTTTGGGGGCAAGTGGGATAAAAAAACCCTGCTAGGCCTAGCTTTAGAAAAAATCGGATATAAAAGTTTAATATAAAACAAAAAGCCATGCTAAAAGCTTGGTGTTTTGCTTGGTGCACCCAGAGAGATTCGAACAATAGTATTCCGCCAAGGCTGGGCTTGGCGGAGAATGCCACCGCATCTTCGCCATCTTTTTGGCTAAAAGATAAAAAACAAGAACCGCAGATGCAAAAAAATGCAATCTGGAACCTTGTTTTTCCCTTTTATCTCAAAAATATGAACGAACCTGCTACCATGCGTTTTTCGCGAATATTTATTTACTCTTATAAATCAACAAGCACGATAAAAGGTGGGAGCCGAACCTCTCTAGGACAAACAAAAACACCAAGCCTAGAAGCTTGGTGTTTTGCTTGGTGCACCCAGAGAGATTCGAACTCCCGACCTTTGCGTCCGTAGCGCAACGCTCTATCCAGCTGAGCTATGGGTGCTAAACGTTAGTTATTATAGACTAGCTTTATTTTTTTGTCAAGAAACATAAATAACTTTAAAAATTTTAAGCCAAGAATTCTAAACTTTATCAA
>USTP01000057.1 GCA_900557695.1 uncultured Thermoanaerobacterales bacterium
AAGAGGACGGTCCGCTCAGCCGAGCAAGGGAAGCGCCCTTGCGACCGCCACGAGCAAAAGACAACTTAAGAGTGCTTGACAAACAATCAAAATGGCAGGCAGAATTGAGGGGTAGTGAAAAGAGAGCGAGTATTCCCGTCGCCCGCTCCAAAAATTTAGTTTACATATAAAGTGCTGTGGCGAGGGGAAGAGGACGGTCCGCTCAGCCGAGCAAGGGAAGCGCCCTTGCGACCGCCACGAGCTAAAGACAACTTAAGAGTGCTCGACAAATAATCAAAATGGCAGGCAGTACTGAGGGGTAGAGTGAGGAGAGCGAGTATTCCCGTCGCCCGCTCTGATAAGTTTGAAAGGGCAGGATAAACGAGGCGGCTAATAGCCGTCTTAAATATATAACTAGTGGCTTTAGTTATTTTCATATGTTAGGGGTGTTTTGAATTGAAGAAGATTAGGTTCATTGAAGGCAACAAGATTGATTTAAAACTCAAAAAAGTTGTTAAAGAGTTTAAAGAGGCTAATGTTGTTCCTGCTTTGGTTTACGATATTCTTCTTCATGGCACCAAAACTGTTATTGGCGAGTGCGATGCAAGGCTTGGTATGAATATGCACTTGTATTATAGTGGCAACATAGGTTTTTCCGTGTATGAAAAATACAGGGGAAACTCTGTGGCTGAGGAGGCAGTGAATCTTTTAAAACACGTTTTTAAGGCAAATAATGTAAACCGAATTATTATTGCAACAAATCCTGGCAATCATGCAACGCAAAGAGTTTGTGAAAAGCTTGGGGCAAAGTTTATGGAAAAAGCTGAGATTCCAGAGGATAATGATATGCGAATTCTTAGAGGTGAAACGCACAAACTTATTTGGTATCTAGAGTTAACGCCAAGCGTTTAGCGGTAGAGCATAAGATTTGCTTTGATAGTATGCCATATATAGTTTTTGATAAACTTTGGTTTGTTCAACAATTTATAATAATAGTAAATAAATATTAGCTTATGCTAACGTGGCTCAGTTGGTAGAGCAGATGATTCGTAATCATCAGGTCGCGGGTTCGAGTCCCGCCGTTAGCTCCAACAACCTTTAAAAGTAGGGAAAAATGTAGCGCACTAGTTTGGTGCGTTTTTATTTTATAATAATTTTTTGATTATATAAAATAGTAAGATGCTTGGCAATATTTGTTTGATGGTGTATAATAAATTTATGAAGCTCTTTAGGAGGGGGATTTTTATGCCTGTTGTTGAAGTTGGGTTTAAAATAAGGGAAAACAAGATTGAGGCAGAGAAAATACTTTTAAATAATGGCTTTGAAAATGTATTTAAAACCCATACTAGGGATATTTATTTCGGCAAAAATGTTGATTTTAAAAACAAAAGTGAAGAGCAGATTAAGAACGAACTTATAAGATGTAGAGGTTGTGAAAGTTTTGAAAACTTGAAAGTCTTTGATAAAAGTTTGCCAAACACATTAAAAGTTGATGCGTACACTCTTTATTTGTATTTTGACAAGTTTTTTAAATCAGGATACCAAGTTGTTTTTGACACAAAGAAAAGCGACTGGATCTATAAAAAAGGTGAAATTTATCATCAACTTCAAGAAATTGATGGTATAGGTTTGTTAGACTATGTTATAGATAATAGTATAAAAAATAAAACCGAAGATGAGCAGTTTGAAATTTTAACAAAACAAATGATAGACTTGGGCTTTACATTAGAGTACGATTTAGGAGTGGATAAGTTAAGAAGTTTGTATAATAGAAAACTTATGTTTTCTAAAAATCAAGCAGGGCTTTATTCGTGGCAAAAATAAGGTTTTTAAAGATTGAAATCTTTAAAATATTATATAAAGCTAAATAATTTGGGGTAAATATGGAAGAAATTATTGAAAGAGTTAATAAGCTAGCACTTGAAGAAATAAAAAAGTATGGTGGACCAAGCTTGCCTCATTATAATTTGTCTTTATCAAAAGTGGATGATGTTGTTAAGAGGGTTGGGAAAGATAAAGTAGATTCAAATATTGTTAAACTTGGTGTTATGCTTATGGATATTAAGCTTGGCGAGGCTATCAAAAAAGGCAAGGCTAGTGAACATATTAAAATGAGTGTGGATTATGCTAAGCAAATTTTAGATTGTTTTAAACTAGACGGAAAGACTAAGGAAAATGTATTAAATTGTATTGAAGCCCATCATGGTACAGTTCCATTTAAAAGTATTGAGGCAGAGATTTGTGCGAACTTGGATTGTTATAGATTTATCTACCCACAGGGAGTTTTTACTTATATTCAAACGGTAACAGGGTGGGGCAAGAGTCAAAATGATGCTATTGATATGGTTTTAGAAAAAATGGAAGAAAAACACAATGTTCTAAGTTTAGAAGTTTGTAAAAAAGAGCTTGAACCACTATACCAAAAGATTAAAAAGCTTCTTATAATGTCTAAAATTTAAAAGAATAAATAATTATTGGCTGTTAAAGCCAATTTTTTTATTGTTAGGAATAATTTTTGCACAAAATTGTTGACGCGTCAACAATTTTGTGTTATGATTTTACTCGCATGAGGTGCTTATGGAAAATAGATATGAAACCTTCACTGGTCTAGTTTTAAATATTTCAAGGTGTATAGACAAAATTAAAAATATAGAAATGAAAGAACTAAATTTAAAAGGTAAGCAAGTTCGATGTTTGTATGCGCTATACAATAAAGGAGAAATGGGGCTAGTTGAACTTGCAAAAATTTGCGAAGAGGATAAGGGGGCTCTTTCAAGAACTATAAAAGAATTGCAACACGAAGGTTTGGTTTTTGTGGAAAGCGACAATGAAAAAAAGTATAAAATGCCAATTAGGCTAACCGAGCGTGGCAGAAATGTGGGTGCGTTTATCACAAAAAAGATTGAAAAAATTCTCAGCATCGCTGGCAGTGGTGTTGATGAAAGAAAGAGAGAAGTTTTATATGAAACTTTAAGCACAATATCAAATAACTTAACAAATATTTGTAAAGAGATTGGAGGAAAAAATGGTTAAAATATTAGTAGATAGTGCTAGTGATGTAACTGAAGAAGAGGCAAAAAATTTAGCTATTTCAATGCTCCCCATGGAGATAACTTTTGGAGATGAAACATTTCTAGATGGGGTTAATTTAAGCCATGAAAGATTTTTCGAAATGCTAATTGAGAGTGCTGATTTGCCCAAAACTAGCCAAATAAACGAGTTTAGATTTAATGAAGAGTTTGAAAAACTAACGAGTGATGGGAGCGAACTTGTTGTTATAACGCTTTCTTCTAAACTTTCGGGAACATATAATTGTGCAAGAAATGCAGCAAAAAATTATGCTGGCAAGGTGTTTGTTGTGGATAGTTTGCAGGCAACAATTGGAATTAGAATTTTGTGTGAATACGCAATAAGGCTTGTTAAAGAGGGTAGAAGTGCTAAGGATATTGCTAAGCTTTTAGATGACAAGAAAGCAAAAATTAAGCTTATGGCGGTTCTAGGAACTCTAAAGTATCTTAAAAAAGGTGGAAGAATTTCTTCGCTAGTAGCCTTTGCGGGGGAAATGCTTTCAATAAAGCCAGTTGTTTCTGTTGTTAATGGCGAGGTTAAACTTGTTGGGAAAGCGATGGGCTCAAAAAAGGGTAACAATTTGTTAACTCAGCTTGTTGAAAAAAGTGGTGGAATAGATTTTTCAATGCCATATGCTCTTGCATATTCAGGGCTTAGTAGCGAATATTTAAACAAATATTTGAAAGACAGCAAGCCTCTTTGGGAAGAATATATAGACAAAATTGAAAATATCCCTTCCTACATGATAGGTAGCACAATTGGAACTCATGTTGGTCCAGGTGCTGTTGCTGTGGCTTTCTTTGCAAAGTAGAGGAATAAATTTTAATATAAAATAAAAACACTAAGGTTTTCTTAGTGTTTTTATGTGGGGTGGTAAAGCTAGGTGTTTAGCATTGCTATGCCAAGGTTCAGATACAACGCATAAAGCAGCCATATGGTGTAGATAGTGAAAATTATGCCAGGAGCTAAATGTGTTTTATAGTATCTATAGGTAACAATTATTGCTGTTATAACAACTGCTACAAGCCAAATACTTGAGAATATTAAAAGGTCAAGAGTAAAGTAAAATAGTGGCCACATTAGGTTAAAAAACAAATGAACGCCGTAGCATATTAAATCGTCTTTCCGTTTCTTTTTGTCAGGTTCATAAACATAAGCTAAGTATGCGGCCACTCCAATTGCAATATAAAGTATAGACCAAGCTACTGGAAAAACCCAGTCGGGAGCGTATGCTGGCGGTTTCATAACCGAGTCGTCTAAATTGCTTCCAAGTAAAGTTGCTATAACACCAACAATTATTGTTGAACCAATAATTATTAAACCAGCAATACAGTTTCTTTTTTTAGTTGTTGCTGTGCCCATGTGGTTATTTTTTTGATTATTGGCTTTTTGTTTCTCATTGCTATAGTTTTCATTTGCTTGTTTATTTGACTGTTCGCTTTTATTTGCCAAATCACTGTTGGTGCTAGTGATAGTATGCGTTTTTGTTTGAGTTATTGTTTGATTTTTGTTGTTATCTTTTTTGGTGGCCTTTTCATGTCTAATACTATTATTTTTGCTTTCATTCATTTATAAAACCTCTTTTTTAGCTTTTTGTTTTATTATTAACAAAGTCGAAAAATTTATACAAAAAAAGAGTAGACTAAATATGTCTACTCGATTAAAAAGCGCAAAATTAAGCAAATAACATTGAAATTTATTATCAAAAACCGTTAAAAGTGTAAGTTTTTTCGTTTTTTAAGATTTGGTGTTTTAATCAAATTCTTCAGTGTTGGTTCTTTCAAAAAGCTCGGTTAATGCGGATGTGTAATCTTTTTTATGAGAGATTATGTCCCAAACAGTTTGAGTTATTGGGAGCTCAACATTATATTTATTTGCAAGTTTAAGCAGTGCGTCTGAGGTTTGAACTCCTTCTGCAAGTTTATCAAAATATTCGTTTTTTACAAAAAGTTCTCCAAACTTTCTATTATGTGAGTGAGGGGAGAATAGTGTTGCCTCGTAATCGCCAAGGTGGCAAAGCCCGTAGGCTGAAAGTTCATTTCCGCCAGCCGCACGAATTAGCCTTGCAATTTCTCTAGTTCCCCTTGCCATAAGGGCGCCTTTTAAAGAAGTCATATTTGCACCATCAAGCATACCAGCTGCTATGCCCATAACATTTTTTGCAGCAGCTCCTATTTCGGTTCCAATCATATCGCGACCTTGATAGTAGCGAATAAGGTCACTTTTTAAATCTTTTATAAGTTTTTCAGAAAGAGAAGTGTTGTAAGAGTCTACAATCATCATGCTTGGGATGCCTCTTGTGAAATCTTGAATGTGGCCAGGGCCCACCCATGTGGCAATATGTGATTTATCTATTCCAGCATCAATCATAACTTCTGATAATCTTTTGCCAGTAGTTTCTTCAATTCCTTTCATGCAAATGATATAGTTTTTGTTTTTATAGCCATCTATCTTTTTTACATTTGATAGAAGAGAACGCAGGTTTTGCGAACTTATTGAAATTATAATATTTTCATTCTTATTAACAGCGTACTCAAGATTTGTGGTTAGTTCTATAGACTTGGGAAGGGTTACATAATTATTTTTTCTTGTTGCAAAAAAGTTTACAACATAAGGGTCGGTTTCTAAACCCCAAGTTGTTACTTTATGCCCAGTTTTGTCTAAATACCAAGCAATGAAACTGCCCCATCTGCCGCAGCCAAGTATTGTGTAGTTCATAATAATATCTCCTTTATTTTCCTATGATAACATGTTTTTTTTTTAAAGGCAATCATTTAAACACCTTTATAAAAGCGATTGACAGAAATTGGCTTTGTAATGTATATTAACTAATAACTAGGAGATTATATATGATTTTAGTAAATAATGTTAGATTGCAATTTGGTGGAAGGGTTTTGTTTGATGAAGTAAACCTAAAATTTACCAAGGGCAATTGCTACGGAATTATTGGTGCAAACGGTGCTGGAAAATCTACTTTTCTAAAGCTTTTATCGGGGGCTATTGAGCCAAGTTCGGGTGAAATACTTATTGATAAGGGCGAAAGAATGAGTGTTCTTTCTCAAAACCAAAACGAGTTTGATAACTACACAGTGTTAGACACTGTTATAATGGGGCACGAAAGGCTTGTTTCTATTATGCATGAAAAAGATGCTCTTTATGCTAAAGAAAATTTTACTGATGAGGATGGTATACGCGCTGCAGAACTCGAAAATGAATTTATGGAACTTAATGGTTGGGAGGCGGAGAGCGAGGCTCAAAGTTTGCTTCAAGAGCTTGGAATTGGGGCGGACTTTTTTGGCGTTCTTATGAAAGACATGGAGCCTAAATTAAAAGTTAAGGTTCTTTTAGCAAAAGCGCTTTTCATGAATCCAGATATTTTGATTTTAGACGAGCCAACAAACAACCTAGATGCAAAAACAGTTAACTGGCTTGAAAACTTTTTATACAATTTTGAAAATATTATCACTGTCTCTTATACACATCTGACGCTGCCGAC
>USTP01000058.1 GCA_900557695.1 uncultured Thermoanaerobacterales bacterium
ACGAGATGACGTCGAGTCTCGTGGGCTCGGAGATGTGTATAAGAGACAGTCCTTTTATTTGCCAGTTTCTGAAAAATATGGGGTTGGGTCGATAAGCTTATCACCTTCGTAAAGCTCAAAATGAAGGTGTGCTCCATCTGCCTTCTCGGTTAAGTTCGTTGAAACAGTTCCAATTTCTTGTCCCTTTGTAACCTTGTCGCCCTCGCTAACTAGGGCTTCATCTCCAAGGCATTTATACACCGATTTAAGATTGCCCGCGTGTTTTATAGTTATAACAAGCCCGTCCATCATGGAATTTTCAATACTTTCAACTTCCCCATCGTATACTGCCAAAACTTTAGTTCCCTCACTTGCCGAATAGTCTAGAGCTTGGTGTGTTTGCCAAATACCAGTGGTACTATCTTCAAGCAAAAAATCTTCTGCATATTCCTTTGTTATTGTTCCGCCCTCAATTGGACTTGTAAACACAACCACTTCTTCCGAGCCTGTGGGAACATTTGGCACTTCCTCTATTGTATTGTTTCCCTCGCCATCATTAACAAAGCTAAGGGCCGTAACACTTACTAGCGTTAGCACTAAAAGCACACAAACAGAAACCGCTATTGCATAAGAGTTACGCTTAAAAAAGTATTTAAGTTTTCTAAAAAATTTATTCTCCCTCATAAGATTACCTCCGCTTTTTATTGAATAAATCTTTCACATAAATTTAGCTTTTATACCTCAAATTTAATAACTTCCATAAATTATTGGGCTTCCAACAACTATAACATTTTCGCTAAGAGCAATTTGAACATTCTCCTGCCTGCCACTAATATAGTATTTGAGAATTGGAGAAACCCCCTCGATTAAAGTCTTGTCATAAGTAGAGTATTTGTTGGTTATTGTTAGGCCTAATTTGTCGGCAATATAATTAAGCTTTTCTTTTCCACCATTTATATAAACGCATTCTCCAACAATAAGGTTGCCCTTTTTATAACTTATTGAATTATTAAAGTTTGTTTCTTCTAAAACGAAACCAAGATCGTATGAAGCATAAACCACTTCTAAAGCCCCAGCCTTTTGGCTTAACTTTTCATATTCCCCTTCAAATAAACCAGATAAACTTTTGCTAGAGCAAACTATAGAAACAGCTAAAATAACAATCATGCCACTAACAAGCATAAAATTTTTCATAAAAAAACACCTTCTAAAAGAAGATGTTTGACGCTTAGAATAAAATTATTCAAATTCTACAAAAGTTTATCTAAATAACCATAAGAAAATATAAGGCTTAGTAAACATGGATTAGCGTGCATGCATACACAATTTGCATACGCCTGCTCAATTATGTGCTTATTTAGCCCATATTCTTTTAAAATGTTTTCCGTGAGGTTTAAACCCGATTGCAACATAAAAACTCTTTTTAAACACTTCTCTAAAACTCCTTTTAAATATGGGAAATAGTTGTTAAATCGTTTTTTAATCTTATCACTTGGCTTTAATAGAATGCTGTCTGCAAGTCTTTTTATAACTTCTGTTGGCGTGATTTTAAGTAGCTTTGAAATACTCATAATATGCCTATTTAAGTTCACTGTGTCCTCTTTTGCCTCGCCTGAGCAAAAACACGAATAGGAGTTTATTATTAACTTTAACGAAATTGTGTTAAGCTTTAAAAAGTCTTGCAAGGGGTTTATTGCCTGTAAAAAATTCGAAATAGCCAAATCTCCGCCAAAAAAACCTTTAGTTTCTCCATAAAAACTCATGGCTTGCCCTAGCCTAATTAAGGTCCATATGTTTTTATAGTTCATGTCGGTAGCATTATTGGGCTTAACTTTTAAATATTCGTTTAGTGTATTTTTTAAAAAATCTTTAAGCCTTTGGCACACTTGCCTTTCATAAACATACTCTCTAACCACATTTTCAAAAACCGATATAAATTTTGAAGAAATATAGTAGCTTTGAAAGATATTATAGGAATTTTCTTCAAGCGAAACATAAATGCGAGAGGGTTCTTTCGCTTCATAAAAAGAGAACTCAACCCCATCATATAGCCTTGAATATTTTGAAAAAGTGAAATCTAAAAAATTCCCTATTGGGAAAATAAAAAGTTCACAATTAAGCGAGTAGGCATAGTATTTGGCAACGCTTATCAATTCCTCATTACCTATGGCAACAACTAGTTCTTGCCCCATATCTTCAAGATTTGTAGCTTCGCTTATGGTTGGTTTAGCCTCTTTTAAAACCACTTGAGTGATAATTTTTCCCTCTAAAGCCACACTTCTCTTAAGAAAAGAAATAATATTTTCGTGTTTAACCAAACCTAATAATAAAATGTTTGTAAATTTAGAGTTCTTTATTGCATCTACCAAATTATTGATAGCAAAAACGCCCACCTTTATATCCTCGGTTTCAACCCTGTGAACCTTGCCACACTCACACTCAAAACAACTACTATTATTTTGCATAACAAAATAATAGCACTAAAGCAATAATTGCCTTAGCGCCATAAATGTATAATTTTTATATAAAAGCAAGAAATATTAACAGATTTGTAAATTTTTATTGCTTTTCGGCTTGGTCTTCGTCTACAATCAACAACTTTTGTACTTCGCTACTACTTTCTTCCCCTGCTTTATTTCTATTTGCTTGAGCCTTGTTGCTCTTTCTTGTCCTTACCATGCGAACAATACTATCTGTTGTAGAAACAATGAAGCCCTGTATTATAATAAAGTAGTATGACAAAAATCTCCATGCAAGAAGCCCAAGAGCAACATTAGTGTTTCCAAGCAGGGCCTCAACGCCAAACATAAAATAGAAAGATATTTCCATCATACCAGTTCCGCCAGGAAGAGGTATAACAACTGATGCCATCTGGCACACAACAAATCTAACCATGCAACTTAAAAGTAACGACATAGCCCCTGCAAAAGTAGTTGGCAAATTTGTTCCAAGCGCCATAACAACCATAAATGGTATAGCAAAATAGCAAACAACTTCTAAAAGAGCAAACAGTATGCAAGCAAACAATGTTCCCTTGTTTTGCCTCAAATATTTAATTGAAGACTGATATTCGAGCACTTGGTTCATTATCTTATTATAACTTTTACGATAGTCTTTAACAATTTTAAGTTTGTATCCAAGCCTAACAAGCCATCTAACAAAGGAACGCCCTATTATTTTACCACTGCCAATTAAGATAAATATAATGCTAGTTAGGGCTGTGAAAATCATACCCATAAAGGCAAACACTTTAAAAAATACAAACAAAAAACTCCAACCAGCACTAGCCGTAGTTGTTATGGCTGGAATACCAAAGATATAAAGAACCAAAATAACAACAGTATAAACAATATTGTAGATTATAAACTTTATAATTGGGATACTTGTTGAAATACCTGGCGACACTCCCGCCCTAGTTAAGTGCAAAATTTGAGCAGGTTGCCCCCCCACAGAAAACGGGGTGATTGCATCAAAGTATTTACCAACAGCGCTAAGTTTATAAGAAAGCCCAAGCCTTCTTTTGCCCGTAGAACGCTTAATTAGGCAGTATAGTATCATTGTGTCGGCAAAAAACATAAGCGCAAACAAGCCAACCCCACCAAGTAGCCACCACATCCTTGAGCCTTGGTTTTTAAAAATTTCAGATATTGCAGAAACCCCACCCGTTTCCTGCAAACATGAATTTATAATAAAACCAAGCACGCAAATATTGATTGCTAAAAATATAAGGTTTGTTATAATGCTTTTTCTTTTCTTTTTGGGCTTTTCTGTTTCAATAGCTTCCTTGAGTTTTTCTCTAGCTACCGATTCATCAATCATTGCCCCTTCGGTTATATTATCAAAAATAGAGATTTGCCCTTCACTAACAGCGTCTTCTGGCTTTTCGCCAGCAGATATTTCTGCGTCTAAAATCTGTTCCTCTTTACTTAAGGGAACGCCCGCAATTGAAAGTTGTTCGTTTTGCTGAAGTTTTTTTCTCTTTTTCAATTTTTTAAGCTCACTTTATCTAATAAATATAATACAACCAAATTTAAAAAACTGTCAAACAAATACTAATAATAACCCTTCTTGAGGGAAATTATTATAAACAAAAAAAGGGCTATATAGCCCTTTTTTATTAGTTATTTACTTTGCAACATAATCACTTTCAATTTCGCTCACGCTTGAATTGATAATTAAAGCCGACTTATCCTCACTATTGCTAACAGTTATCATAGACAAATCAGTATCAGCATTGCTACTTTCAAGAACAACCCCCATATATCTACCAATAGTAACGAGTTCATCTGGCCTTACTGAAGTGATATAATAATCTAAATCAACTTCACAATCAATCACATCAACAACATACTGAGCCTTCAAAATGCCGCCAACAATACCACCTGCTGAAACAACAGACCCAAGCGACCCTCTAACAAAACTGCCAGTATCTGAACCATAGTTTGCTACTGTTACCTTCCCGTCTACACTACAGTTTTTGTATGAAACAAGTTCCCAGTTAACTTGGCCCGCAACGCCACCAACAAACACAGGCCCACCAGTGGTGGTTATATCCACATTAAAGTTCGTAACTTTAATATTCTCTCTCACAGCCTTAGGGGTTGTGGTTTCAAGATTTGTACCACTTTGAGTTGTATCAGCGTCTAGCCCTATAAGCGCGCCAACTGAAAATACATATTTTCTTGCAGTTGAAGCACTAGATGTTGTAACTTTAACACTCATATTCTCAATATTTATGTTCTTATATTTAGAAGCCGAGAAGCCACTAACACTAGAGTCATTAGACCCACTAGACTTTGAGTAACCAACAATTCCTATTCTAATCGCATTTTCTTCAGCCCCAATGTTATAGTTGTTAAGTTCAACTTTAACATCCTTAAAGGTTATATTGCAAATCTCTCCGCCCTCAGATCTTGGGAAAAGTGATAAAACTGCAAATTCGCCAGCACTTGTTCCAGGGGCTGTTCCAACATGACGAATACAACTTTCATCTAGCGTGAAATTTGAAATAGTATGCCCATCGCCATCAAACTTAAAACCAAGACCATAATAGTCTGCTGAAAGCAAAGGAGTTAAAGTATTCCCCTCGCAATCTATGTCTTTAGAGATAACAACATACTTTCCCTCTTCAGCAACCGCAGAATCAATCATGTCGTTTTCAGCATATGAATCTAAAAAGCTTTTTAACTCTTCATAACTAGAAATAACTATAGCGTTTTTTGGGTATTTTTTTGTGCACCCAACAAAACTAAACAAGCTTAAAGCAAAAACAAAACACAAACACAACGAAGCAAAAATTTTAGCAATTTTGCTAGTTTTAGTTTTAACCATTTTAAACCTCCAAAAATTGATTAGGATATATATCTTCTTATCAAACTAACTCTTAATTATACTTTTCTTCATGAACAAGTCAAACAAATTGTGCCTGCTAAGAAATAAAAAAGCCGACATAATGCCGACTTTATTTTAACTATCTTGAGATATAATCGTTATCAATTGTTTCTTGTTCATTGTTTATAGTAAGTGAAGAAGAATCAGTGTTATCTGTTAATGTTAAAACAGCCAAGTTGGTTGACTCTGCACCTGGAACCAAAACAACGCCTAAATATTTACCAACATTAACAAGCTCTTGTGGATTTTCAGATGTTATAGCATAGTCTACATCGGTTTTACAGTTTAAAACCTCAATATAATGCTGGGTTTTTAACGACCCACCAACAATTCCGCCAACTGAAACAACTGAACCTAAAGAATATTTAACATAAGAGCCAAGGTCTGTACCCTGGTTTGCAATATCAACTTTTCCACTAACACTGCAGTTTTTATATGAAACAATCTCCCAGTTTACCTGCCCCGCAATACCACCAACGAACACAGGTCCACCAACAACATCTACATTAACAGTAAAGTTACTAACCTTAATGTCTTCTCTTATTGCCTTAGGGGTTGTTGCTTCAAGATATTCTCCAAACTGAGTGGTATCGGCATCAAGACCAATAAGCGACCCAATGGCAAAAACAAAGCCCTTTGCCACAGAAGCATTTGCAGTTGAAACTTCTACGCTCATATTTTCGATATTTATATTTCTATAAGTAGAAGAAGTATAGTCAGTCATTCCCGACTCATTAGAACCGCTAGACTTTGAATATCCAACAATTCCTATTCTTATTGCGTTTTCTTCAGCCCCAATGTTATAGTTGTTAAGTTCAACTTTAACATCCTTGAAGGTAATGTTGGAAATTTCGCCACCTTCTACCCTTGGAAACAGTGATAGAACTGCAAATGTTCCCGAGCTTGTTCCAGGAGCTGTTCCAACATGACGAATACAGCTTTCATCTAATGTGAAATTTGAAATAGTGTGCCCATCACCATCAAACTTAAAGAATAAACCATATGCATCAGCTGAAAGCAAAGGTGTTAGAGCTTTGCCCCCACAATCTATATCTTTAGAGATAACAACATACTTTCCCTCTTCAGCAACCGCAGAATCAATCATGT
>USTP01000059.1 GCA_900557695.1 uncultured Thermoanaerobacterales bacterium
GCGTAAGATCGTCGGCAGCGTCAGATGTGTATAAGAGACAGATATATTAAAGACCTACTAACTGAGATTAAAAAATTAGAAAAAAATGGCAAATATATAATACATTATTATAAAAACACTGCAAGCTACAACAGCTTTGTAGAGGGCAGAATATTAAAATATTTGAGTCAATGTTGCAAATCTGGCTGGTTAAATATTAGCTTAATTAAACACTATAAAGATATTGTAAAAAAGTTTGTTGATGCAACCATTAAGGATAATTTTATGGATGGTTTTGAAAATCTTTCGCACGAGCAGTTGCAAGAATTTCTTAACAAATTACATGCCGCCAAAGACAATGGTATATATGTTCGCAAAGAACTACTATACTTTTATCCAAACGAGATAATTGATTGGATAAATAAAAAGTATGAAAGTGTTAATAAAGCAGTCAAAGAAAAATAACCGTTAATTAACCCTGAGTTTCATAAAAAAATTATTTCCATACTGCATAGACAATCTTTTGCAAATTATTTTCAACCAAGGTTTTTATTTATGTTTGGTTGTTTTCTGCATTGTTTTTTGAATTTCCCTTAGTAGCGCTTTCCGTAGATTTAAGTTTAAAATTTTCTTCCTCGTTTGCCATCGCCTGCTCTTTATCTTCTTTGGACATAGCATAGTTTTCTGTTTTTTCTACACCAGAACCAGCAGCTTGATCTTCCACTTCGCTAGTTTTTTTATTTTTGTCATTTTTCCCAAACGCTTTCGCAAGTTTGTTTGATAAAGCGTTTATACTCTCCTCTATTTTTCGTTCATACTTAATGCTTAAATAAAATAACAAAACCATTATTAAAATTAAAACTATCCAAACAGGTATGCCCCATCCACTAAAAGGTATTAACGTTCCACTGCCAAGAAAACAGGTAATCCCTAAGGTTATTGGCCTTGTAATTAAGTTTGTTAAGGCAAAAAATTTAAATTCCATATTAACACAGCCTGCAACTATGCAAAGTATGTCATCTGGAAAAAAGGGGAAAAGCATCATCAAAAAGTATACATATTTACCCTTTTTTAACCTTTCCTCCCACTTCAAGGCATCGCTTTCTCCAATAACCCAAACGACAAGTTTTCTGCCAACTTTCTTTCCTAAAAAATATGCAAAGGCGCTTCCTAGCCAAACTGCAAACAGGCTTAAACCCAAGGTTATCCAAGGCCCAAACACCAGTGTACCAGCAATTGTTGTGATTGCTGCAGGCAATGGAACAAAAGTAACTTGTAGAAATTGAATTATTATGAATAAAATATAGCCGTAGGCTCCCCAAGACAAAATAATTTCTTTCAAAGCCTCGGCACTATCTATTTTATTTATCGCACCCGTTAGTTTTAACGGCAGATAAATTGCAAGCACGAGCAGCAAAAGAGTTATTATAATAACACTAATTTTTATTATTTTTGTTTTTGTTTCTCTTTTCATTATTTTTATTATACCATATTTTATGCAAACATAAAAAAAATAGTAAAAACAACTATTTAAAAATTAAATAAAAAAGCCACAAGACTTTTACTTGGGCTTTTTTATTTATTACCTAATTTCAATTCTATTATTTGCAGGTTTTTCGTTCTTTTTAAGAACTGAGATTTGAAGAACACCTTTTTCAAGATGCGCATCAACATCTTCTTTCTTAACATCGCCTACATAGAATGAACGGCTCATTTGACCATAACTTCTTTCTCTGCGAATATAGTTTTCTTTTTTATCTTCCTCGCTATAGTTTTTCTCGCGTTTTGCAGTTATAGTTAAATAACCATCACTTAGGTCTAGAGCTATATCGTTTTTCTCTACTCCTGGCATCTCAACATCAATAATATATTTATCCTTAGTTTCCTTAACATCAGTTTTCATGATGCTATTTATGCCACGAAATGCCCTCCTGTATAACATTGGTTCGTCAAAAAAGTCGCCAAATGGGTCGAATAGGTTAAGACCATGTTCCTCCCTTTCACTTGGTAATAAGTTAAATCTATTATTTCTCATAATTTGCCTCCCCTTGCATTTTTTCAATGCAAGCATATTATAAATCCGAGTGCTAGCAGTGTCAAATGTTTAGTGCTAATTTTTTAAATTTTTTTAAATTTTTTCAATATTTATATTGTAGCCATTAAGTCAGATTTAATACTTGAAAAATTAAGTTAACTAAAAATCCTTTTCGCCGCGGTTTTTAATAAAGACAAATTCCTATAATAGCTAACCCTTTGCTTCGCAACATACGGAAAATTTATTTTAGCTTAAGTCCCTCTTTAAAGGCATTGCCCACTCTTTTAGAAACGCTATAGTAACCATGAGTGTATGGGTCGAAAGCAATAGCGTTAAGTTTTTCTATATTAACATTGCCTCTATCAAGCACACTTTCATCTGCCAAAACATTAACAACTTTACCAACAACCCCGCAGCCATATTTAGTGCCTTTTAGATTTGCATGAATTTTTAATGAAAGAGTGTGCAAAAAATATATTGTAATTTTTCAATAGTTGTATTATAATTCCAAGTATGAAAAGTTTGCAAAGCGATACAATAGTTGGAATTTCAACCCCTCTTAGCAGCGGGGCGATTTCTATTGTTCGAATGTCGGGCGAGAAAGCTATAGAAATAGCAGATAAAGTTTTTGAAAGCACTAAAAGCAATCACCCTTCTAGTTTTGCCCCAAGGATGCTTGTGCTTGGAACTTTTAAAGCTACAAAATTTAATGAACAAGCGCTTTGCGTTGTGTTTAAAGCTCCAAGCAGCTACACTGGCGAAAATATGGTAGAGTTTCAATGCCATGGAGGCGTGCTTATAACTAAGGGCATACTTTCAACGCTAATAGAGAACGGTGCAAGGCTTGCCACCGCTGGAGAGTTTACAAAGCGTGCCTTTTTAAACGGTAAAATGGCTCTATCAGATGCAGAAGGCATGATGGATATGATAAACGCTCAAAGCGAAGCCGAAATTCGAGCTGGGTATAACCTTTTAACTGGTCAATTAAGTAAAACTGCTAGTAAAACGCAAAAAGAACTTATAGACCTACTTTCAGAAATAGAGGTTTCTTTCGACTATCCTGAGGAAGACATTGAATATACAACAAAAAACAAGGTAAAAACTAAGCTTGAAGAGTTAACAAGCTCAATCAACAATGTCCTTAAAAACTCGCAGAACAGCAAGATTATAAAAGAAGGCGTTAATGTGGTTATTCTTGGCAAGCCAAATGTTGGAAAGTCTAGTTTGCTTAATGCACTTTTAAAAGACGAAAAGGCAATAGTAACAGAAGTTGCTGGAACCACAAGAGATATAATCGAGGGTTCGTTTTCCATAAATGGGCTCCGCTTCAACCTTTACGACACTGCTGGCATTCACGAAACTACAGATAAAGTAGAAAAAATAGGTGTAGACAAGGCAAAAAACGCAATTTCTTCTGCAGATATAGTTCTATTTGTTAAAGATAGCGAGCTAACCCAAGAAGATAAAGAAATAAACGAGCTTTTAAAGGGAAAAGAGCATCTAACTATTATCAATAAAGCCGATAAAACAGGAAATTACAGCTCAAATGATAGCACAATAAGGCTGTCTGCTTTAAAAAAGCAAAATATAGAATTGTTAACGAACAAACTCTATGAAATTGCAACTAAAAATATGGCTTCGCAGGGCGGGCTAATTCTTGCAAATGAAAGGCATATTGACGCACTAAGCAGGGCATATAGGCACCTTAAAGATGCTTTAAAAGCTCTTGATAATTATTCTCTAGATGTTGTTTCTATAGACATAAACCTAGCCTACCGCGCTTTAGGAGAGATAACGGGAACAACAACAAATGAAGAAATCTTAGATGCTATATTTAGCAAATTTTGTTTGGGTAAATAAAAATGGAAGAACTTATAATAACAAACATGGATATGAACAGCGATTATAAACAAGTTGTTTCATGGGACGAAACCTTCAAAGATAACGAGAGTTATAAAACTATTCGCGAATATATTTTGGAAGATTTTATATACCACAATCTTGCAGAGGTTATAAAAGTAAACTACGAAGAATATTTTATTGGCGACAACGAAAGGCACTACTGCCTAGCAATTAAAGACAAAGATATTGTAGCGGGCTTTATAATAGCAAGTGAGTTCGACCTTCAAACAGACAGCCCTACCCTATTTTTGCAATACATAGTGCTAAACCCTGTTTATCAAGCCAAAGGGCATGGTGCATCTATTTTGAAACGACTTATATATAATGAGGACAACCTGCTTGAAAAAAATCCAGCGAGCGTGTTCTCATACATTGAAAGGGGCAATTTCCCAAGTCAAAAAATATATATTGAGAACGGATTTGGGTTTGAAATTAAAAGAACTGCAGAAGGAAAGCTAACAAACTATTTGCTAGCAGAAAAACATATTTTAACAAACGAAGACACTAAAGAGTAGAAACATGGAAAAACAAAAAGAATTAAATTTTGATGCTGTTGTTATTGGGGCTGGGCATGCAGGCTGCGAAGCGGCTTTGGCACTAGCTAGAACCAACCAAAAAACCGCACTAATAACTTTGCAAAAAGAGGGTGTGGCATTTTTAGCGTGCAATCCTAGTATTGGTGGAACTGCCAAGGGGCATCTTGTTTGTGAGGTAGACGCACTAGGCGGGCAAATGGGCATAAATGCCGACAAAACAACCCTGCAATTAAGAATGTTAAATATAGGTAAAGGCCCAGCGGTTCACTCTTTAAGGGCTCAGGTAGATAAACACGCCTACCATAATAACATGCTTAGCACCTTAGAAAACCAAGAAAATCTAACTTTAATAGAGGATGAGGCTATAGATATTGGCACTAAAAACGGTGCCGTTTGCTATGTTAAAACAAAGAGTGGCACAAAAATAAACACAAGGGCTGTAGTTATAACGGCTGGGGTATACTTAAATTCTAGAATTATAATTGGCGAGGAAATTAAAGACAGTGGGCCCTCTGGATTTAAAAATGCCAAGGGGCTTACTAAAAGTTTAGAAAAACTTGGTTATGAAATTCGCAGGTTTAAAACAGGAACTCCGCCAAGGCTTGAAAAAGATAGCATTAACTATAGTAAGTTTACTGTTCAAAAAGGCGACAGAAATATACAAACCTTTTCATATTTAACAAAGCGTGCAAACAAGAACACTCATGTTTGCTATTTAGGCTATACAAATGAAAAAACAAAACAAATAATACTAGACAATTTAGATAAAGCTCCGCTCTACAGTGGCGTTATTGTGGGAACAGGCCCTAGATACTGCCCTTCTATTGAAACGAAGATTGTTCGCTTTAGCGATAAAGACCGCCATCAAATTTTCTTAGAGCCTGAAAGTGCATCATCTAATGAAATATATCTTCAGGGCATGAGCACTAGTATGCCAAAAGACATACAAGAAAAGATGACTAAAAGTATAGAGGGGCTAGAGCAAAGCAAAATAGTTCGATATGGTTATGCAATTGAATATGATTGCATAAACCCGCTTGGCATATATGCTACGCTTGAATCAAAAAAGGTAAAGGGGCTTTTCACAGCTGGGCAAATAAATGGAACAAGTGGTTATGAAGAGGCTGCTGCTCAAGGCATACTTGCTGGCATAAACGCAAGCTTGTTTCTTCGAGGTAAACCGCAAATTATTTTGTCTAGGGATAGTTCCTACATAGGTGTTTTGGTAGACGACCTAACTGTTAAAGGAACAATAGAGCCCTATAGAATGATGACTAGTCGCGCAGAATACCGCCTTCTTCTAAGGCAAGATAATGCCGATAAAAGGCTAACCCAAATTGGTAGAGATGTTGGGCTTGTTGGCGATGAAAGATATGAAGCGTATCTAAAAAAGATGAAAAATATAGAGAAGATAAAATCTCAAGTTCACAAGCATTTAAAGCCAAGCAGTGAATTAAATGATTATCTTGCAAGCATTGGCGAGTCGCCTGCCCCTAGCGGAATTAGCATCGACCAGCTAATTAAAAGAAGCAAAGTAGAACCACTTGACCTAAAGAGAAAATTAAAGCTGTTTAAAAACTTTAAAAATGCCGAGATAAATGAGGCTCTTATTGAAATAAAGTATGAGGGCTATCTTCTTAGACAAAATCAGCTTATTGAAAAAGAAAGAAAACTAGAAGAAAAGAAAATTCCCCTAAACTTCGATTATAATTCGGTTGCAGGGCTTAGAACTGAAGCAAGGCAAAAACTTGCTGAATTTAAGCCTCTAACTGTGGGCGAGGCTAGCAGAATTAGCGGCGTTAACCCAGCAGATATAACTATACTTATTATGAACTTGAATAAAAAGATATAAAGTTATAAAAAAACGAATATTGACTTTTTAAATAGCTGTCTCTTATACACATCTGACGCTGCCGAC
>USTP01000060.1 GCA_900557695.1 uncultured Thermoanaerobacterales bacterium
GACGTCGAGTCTCGTGGGCTCGGAGATGTGTATAAGAGACAGGTATAATATTTATAACAATTAAGGAGGTCAATTTTTATGAAAATTGATATATTAGAAAGAAATTATAAGGCTAAAGACAAATTGAAAGACCTTATTGAGAAAAAGATCAACCGTTTTGAAAAATATCTAGACCGCAATGCTTCTTGTAAAGTTGTTCTATCTTCAAGGAAAGACAATGTTTATAAAATGGAAGTAACTATTCAATCAAAAGGTATGTTTGTTAGAAGTGAAGTTGAGTCTGACAATATGTATGCCAATATCGACACATGCTTATCTAAAATTGAAAGACAAATAGTTAAACATATAGATAAACTTTCTAACATTAAAAAGATAGACCTAATAGACGCAGCCGACCTTTTATTCTTTGACGAGGTTCCAACTTTTAAAGCTCCAAAAATCACTAAACGCAAGAAATATGATCTATACCCTATGAGCGAGAAAGAAGCTATTGAGCAATTAGAATTGCTTGACAATAGTTTTTATGTTTTCTTAAACGAGGCTAATCAAAAGGTTTGTGTTGTTTACCTTCGTGATGATGGCGACTTTGGTATTATTGAAACAAATATTTAGTTAGATTGAAAATAAAAAATTCACGGCAAATGTTTTCCGTGAATTTTTATTTTGCTTTAAACTTTAATCATCCCCTGGTTCCGAACTGCCAGCCATATCTCTTTCAAATATTGAAAACATTTCTTCAATAAGTGGATTAAAAAAACTTTTAAACATAATAGTTTTTGTCGCTCTGTCTACACCATCATGAAACTCATCAACAAGTTTCCTTAGCTGGCGTTTTGAAATATCAATATTGTAAGCAACGCCATTATAAAACTTTACTTTTTTATCATACCGAGGCAAAACATCTCGCCAACTTCTAGCAGTTTTACCATGCGAATCTTTATACTGACTAATGTCGCATCCACATAAAGAAATTAAATAGCCTTTGTTTTGTCTTGCGCAATTCTCAACAATTTTAGGTATTGCTGAGCATGGTCTATTCCCTACAACAACATCGTATTTAGAAATATCAGTATCACTAGTGAAATATTCACTATAGCCTTTTAAGTTATAATTATCTAAAAGACCTTCAGGAGTAATAAGTTTATCCATTGTTGACACCTGCATTCCATCATCTGCCATAAGTATAGATGATAAAGGAACCATTCCCGCCCCAACATCCAATAATTTCGTGTTTTTATCAGAAATTGATTCTATTAGTTTTGTATAACATCTTTGTATAAATTTGCTTTCTGGCATAAATGCAGCGTTTAAGCCTTCTCTAATCTCTAAAATTTCTTCACTTAAATCATCTGCATTTTCCTCGTTTACGGGTAGTTCTGTTAAATACACCCTAAGTTTGAATAGTAAATTCAGATAATCTGCAGCCACACTTTCCATATCGTCAAGATTTCTAATTTCTTTACCAAAAAAATCTTTAAACAAAGAAACAAAAGTATAGTCTTTACCATACCTATGCGACTCCATATAACTTTTTAAATAAAATATTGTTGAAAGATTCATAATTTTTAACTTCCTTAAAACATCTGACAATATACCAAAATCCACATTAAAAGTCAATATAGCCTAAAGAATAAAAATGCATAAAAAATGGGCTACATATAAATTTCGCCCATTTTCTACAAAATCAATTAAATTTTTATTTTGTGAACACGAATTTGCCTTGCTTAAAGCCAACGGTAACATTATCCCCTTCGTTGATGTTGCCCGCCAATATTTCTTCTGCTAAACTATCCTCAATGTTTTGTTCAATAAATCTTTTTAATGGCCTTGCACCATACTCCTCACTATAGCCTTTCTCAAAAATTTGTTGCATAGCCCCATTTGTAAATTTAAGGTTAATTTTCTTAGAAGCAAGCTTTTTGTTTAAATTTGCTATCATAATGTTTGCAATTTTAATTATGTCATCCTTAGTTAGTCTATCGAATATAACTGTAACATCAACACGGTTCAAAAATTCTGGCTTAAACTTAGCTTGCAAAGCTTTCATTAAATGCTCTTTAACAGCCTCTTTGCTTGCCAGGTCTTTTTTATCATCATCGCTAAAACCAAAAGTATTTGTGTTTTTAGGAAGGTCAGCCACGCCCACATTGCTAGTAAGAATTATAACTGTATTTTTAAAGCTTACAGTTCTTCCTTGGCTATCTGTGAGCCTGCCATCATCAAGAACCTGAAGCAAGATATTAAACACGTCTGGATGAGCTTTCTCTATCTCATCAAATAATACAACTGAATATGGTTTTCTTCTAACTTGTTCGGTTAACTGCCCACCATCATCATGCCCTACATATCCAGGAGGGGCACCAATAAGTTTTGCAACCGAGTGCGGTTCCATATACTCACTCATATCTAGCCTAATAACCGTGTTTTCATCATCAAATAGGGCTTCAGCTAGCGCTTTAGTTAATTCTGTTTTACCAACGCCAGTTGGCCCCAAGAATATAAATGAACCAATCGGACGCTTAGGGTCTTTAAGCCCAGCCCTTGCCCTTCGAATTGCCTTTGATACTGCAACAATTGCTTCATCTTGCCCAACAACACGCTTGTGCAAAATGTTTTCAAGGTTCATAAGTTTATCTTTTTCGCTTTCGGTAAGTTTAGTTACTGGAATTTTTGTCCAGCTAGACACAACTTGAGCAATATCATTCTCATCAATCATGCCAACTTGGCTTTGTTTTGATTTGTTCCAATCGGTACGCAATTTTTCAATTTTCTCACGAACTTTATCGGCCTTATCTTTATATATTTTAGCACCCTCAAAGTTTTCAGTTCGTTTAGCCTCTTCTTTTTGCAATTCAAGTTCATGAAGTTCTTTTTCAAGCTCTTTAAGTTTAGGAGATGCAATAGAAGCCCCTACTTTAGCATGACTACAAGCCTCATCAATAAGGTCGATTGCCTTATCTGGCAAACTTCTATCCATAATATATCTAACCGACAGGTTTACAGCCGCTTCAATGGCCTCATCTGTAATTTTAACTTTGTGGAAAGCCTCGTAAGAATCTCTTATACCCTTTAGAATTTTTATAGTATCTTCTTCGCTTGGCTGATCAACAATTATTGGTTGAAATCTTCTTTCAAGAGCCTTGTCTTTCTCAATAAATTTTCTATACTCATCAGTTGTTGTGGCACCAATAGTTTGCATTTCTCCACGAGCCAGATATGGCTTAAGCATATCTGATGGGCTAACTTCACCCTCTTTACTGCCAGCTTGAGCAAGCATATGAATTTCATCAATAAATACAATTATATTTTTAGCCTTTATAATAGTTTCTATTGCATTTTTAAGCTTTTCTTCCATACTACCGCGATATTTAGTTCCAGCCATAAGTGAGCCAATTTCAAGAGAAAATATGATTTTACCTTTTAAAAGTTCTGGAACATCGCCTTTAACAATTGCTTGTGCCAATCCCTCTACAACGGCAGATTTACCAACACCAGCCTCACCAATCAAAACAGGGTTGTTTTTAGTTTTTCTGCATAGAATTTCAATTATCCTCTCAGTTTCCTTTTCCCTGCCAATAATTGGGTCCATCTTTCCGAGCCTTGCCCTAGCGGTTAGGTCTACACCCATATCTCGCAAAACTTCTGGTAGATTCGCATTAACATCTTGAGCATTTGCCTTGCTATCGCGATTTTTCTCATAGCTATTTATGTAGCTGCTATTATCTTCTACAGAAACGTCTTCAAAGCCGTTTATTATTGCAGCGGTTTGAGCTTTTAGTGCATTTACATCAACACCAAGCCCTTGGCTTAAAACTGTTACAGCCATAGAGCCAGAATCTAAAAGAAGAGCATAAAGCACATGCTCAGTTACTATATACCCAGTGCCTGTTTCATAACTAATTGCAGAGGCAGTTCTTATAATATCTTTAACCCTTGGCGTGTATTCAAGCGATACTATGCCAGTAAATGGTTTCGACTCAACTTTACTGCGCTTTATCAAAGAAAGTATAGCATTTGCTGAAGCTCCAAAATTATTTAACAGCTTACTTGCCACGCAGCCAGATACATTTGCAAGCCCATACAAAAGATGCTCTGTTCCCACCTGAGTTTCCCCAAGAGAATACGCTAAATTTGCTGCACTATTTAGAGCTTCTTTAACATTATTTGTCATTGAATAATTTATCATTTTATTAACCCCCTTATTATATTTTTTTTGAGCGATTGAGCGATTTAAAGCAATTTTTGCATTAAAATTATAAAATTTTGCGTTTTTTATTTTATTCTAACACTTTTTAATGTGCTTGAAACAAACTTTGCTCTAGTTAGTTTTTCTTCTGTTTCGTTAAGTGCTTCTTGCCCAGCAATTTTTGTTAAAGAACTAGGCAAGGCATCACTAATTAGCTTATCAATAATAGTGTTATCTTTTAATTTTATATACCCAAGAGCAATACCAATTTTAACCTCGCCTGCATATTTCATAAATTCATTAACAGGCAATAAATAAGAGTTAGTAAGTATTCCCCAGGCTCTAAAAACCCTGTCTTTTAATTCAATTTCATTTGCCTTAATAAGCTTATTTCTTGCCTGTTGTTCTAGTTCACAAATTTTTAAAGTTGAATTAGTTACTTTAATTATTATGTCTTTTTCTGTAACACCTAAACTTCTTGAATTAGAAATTTGATACATATAGCCCTGTGCATCGCTACCCTCACCAAACAGGCCCCTAACCGTTAAGCCTTGATTAGATAAATAATTTATCACCGAAGGCATTTCATTTGATAAAGTTAGCCCAGGCAAAAATAGCATTACCGATGCCCTCATTCCTGTTCCAACATTTGTTATGCAGCTGTTCAAAAAGCCAAGCGTTCCATCAAAAGCTATGTTTAGTTTTTCAATTAACGCATCATCTATAGCAGATAAATTTTCATATGCCTTTTCTAGCGATAAACCTTTTAAAAAACACTGCGCCCTTATATGGTCCTCTTCGTTAACCATTATGCTAATGGTTTCGTCATTACTTAAAATAACAGCACCGTTATCTTTGTTCTCAAGCAAGTTTGATGATATCAAATGTTTCTCTTGCATAACTTCTGCATCTAATGCAGGAAGTTGTTGCATAGTGAAAATTTTATAATCTCCAAGAGGCTGGATAACATCGGCAACTTCTTTTATAACACTATAACCATCTTCTCCTTTTAAAAGAGCTGGAAACAAATAGTTTTTTAAAGAGCGTGCAAGCCTTATTCTAGAGGAAACAACAATTGAATTTATATCTATCATTTTAGTTCCTCCCTAAGCCTAGATATTTTTGTTTTTAACTCTTCGGCAAGAATATAGTCCTCACTCTTCACAGCTATTTCTTTTTCTTTAATTAACTTTTCTAGTTCTCGCTTTTTGGCGGCTATTGTTGCTTCTTTTTTAGGCACTTTACCAACATGATTAGCTCTTCCGTGAACATCAATAGCAAAATCTCTAACATATGGCTTAAATACCTCATAACACCTTGCACAACCAACAAAACCTGTATCTAAAAAATCTTTTAGTGAAGTTTTACATACTTTACAATAAACTTCTTGCCTTGGCGAATATCCATACTCGTTTTCAATCTCTAACCCAAGCTTGGCCAATGCGTTTTGAACACTTTCAAATGGCGTTTCAAACATAAAATTAGTCCTCCTTATATAGAAGAAGAGTTGTTAAAATGTTCTTAAATGCCTTTGCCCTAATAGAGTCTTTAATAGTAAAAGGCATAGAAAGTGACTCTTCATTTAAAGCAGAAGAAATAATTTCCCCCTCTCTTTTAGAGATTATCTTTTCTTGCTCAAGCTTGTCTAATATTTGAGTTAGCCGTTTATAGCCCAAACTATCTCCAACACTCTCTAAAATAAGATTGTTCATATAGTTATCATCGTCTACATTTATCTTGCTAATTTTGATGTAGCCACCGCCCCCGCGTTTGCTTTCCTTAACAAAGCCTCTATCTATGGTAAACCTTGTTTCTAGCACATAGTTTATCTGGCTTGGAGCGCACGAAAAGAAGTTGGCAAGCTCATTTCTTGATATATCAACACTATTGTCATCCCCAAGACTTTTTAAGATAAACTGCTCAATTATGTCACTAATATTTGCCATTTTAAATCTCCCATAATTCGTTGAAATTTTATGATGTTTGACAAAGGTCAAAGAAAGTCAAACTAAGTATAATATATACCTCTACATTTAACTTGTCAACAGATTGTGATATATTTTTAATAATTTTTTTATTTTGAAATTTTCATTATTCAAACAAAGCAGGCAAAATTATGATATTTTTATTTCGCTTTTTTGCATAGTCTACAGT
>USTP01000061.1 GCA_900557695.1 uncultured Thermoanaerobacterales bacterium
ACGAGATGACGTCGAGTCTCGTGGGCTCGGAGATGTGTATAAGAGACAGGTATCTTCTAAGGCATGAAGAAGTGAAAAGTAGATATGATAAAATAAAAAATGAAAGAGCCTGTAAATAAAAAGAAATATTAAAGCAAAGGATAAGGGTATGAAAAAAGATAGAGGGCTTTTGGTTGTAATGATTTTACTATGTTTGCCAATTTTAAGTTTGGCTATTTTTTGTGGCGCGAATATAGCAAAAGCAAGCACTTGCGTAGTAGCTATAAACGGCGGAAGCATATACCTAACCAGTGGCGCTAATATGACTATTGGCAGCGATGCCTTTATTAGTGGCTCTAGTGGTGAGAACGGCGGAGCTGTTTACATAGGCGATGGTGCCACCCTAACTATGACGGGCGGAACAATAGACTCCTGCTCTGCCACAAACGGCGGAGCTGTCTACATAGCAAACGGCGGAACTTTTATCTTTGAAGGCGGAACAATATCAAACTGCATTGCAGATTTAGGCTACGCAATATATATTCAGCGTGGCGGAAACATAATTATGACCGGCGGAAGCTTTGTGAACTGCGGGGAAGATGAAGGACTTCACATATATGCAGAAGAGACACTTGTTGCAATGTATGTTGATGATGAGATTAAGGGGATGGCTTTAGTTGGAGAAACTGAGACATTAAACGATATTATAACGCCACTATCAAGCGGAGAGTGTTGCGGTTGGTTTTTAGATAGTAAATTAACCGAAGTTTTAGACTACAATGCAAGTTTAGAAGAGTTGGCTGGGAACGAATTATTTATAAATCTCTACACCAAAACTGCCACCCCAGAAAAACTAACTTTCACTCTAGACTCTGCAACTGATACTTATATAGTTAGCAAGGCTAGTTCTACAATACGAGATGAAGTAGTTATACCAAGGGAATATAATGGCAAAACGGTTAGTGCAATATATGAAGGAACGAGTGGTTCTACAGGGGCGTTTGCTAGTTGCAGTATGACCTCCATCTACTTGCCAAGTACTATAACTGAGATTAGCGATTATAGCTTTTATAGTTGCCAAGGATCTCTTGCAGAGATAAACTTGCACAATAATATGACCCACATAGGTTATGAAGCGTTTAATATGTGTTCATCTATTACAAGTATAGTAATTCCAGATAGCGTAACCAGTATTGATACTTATGCTTTTGAAAGTTGTAGCAACGTAATTAGTGTAACTATAGGTGAAAATGTTACAAGTATAGGGTCGGGAGCGTTTATTTATTGTGACAAAATAAACGAAATTAACTACAATGCCATAAATTGCAATGATTTTACTGGAAAAGGTCCTTTTTCAGATAGCGGCTCATATGATCCAGGAATAGTAGTTAAGATTGGAAACATGGTTGAAACAATTCCAGCACGTTTATTTAATTATAGTAATGGTTCTGGTTATCCAAAAGTGAAGCGGGTTATTTTTGAAGAAAATTCAATTTGCGCAAGCATAGGTGACTATGCTTTTGGTTATTGTGACACGCTAGAGAGTTTCTATGTGCCAGCAAGCGTAACAAGTTTAAGTTACAATATTTTTTGGGATTGTGATAATATAGAATCCCTTGTGGTAGACGAAAATAATCCTGTTTATGATAGTAGAAATAATTGCAATGCAATAATAGAAACAGCAACAAACACTTTGCTCCGCGGTTGCGTTAACACAGTTATACCAAATTCAATATTAATTATTGGCGAGAGGGCTTTTTATAGCCTTGATGAAATAACCCAGTTAAACATTCCTAATGGAGTGGTTAGCATTGGAGAACTTGCCTTTTATAAGTGTAGCGGATTGACAAGCGTTGAAATTCCTAACTCTGTGAAGAATATAGGGGATGATGCTTTTTATGGTTGCAGTGGGGTGACTGTTTTATCCATTGGTGAAGGGGTGACCACTATCGGAAGTGGTGCTTTTAGTGGTTTAAGCAATTTAACAGAACTTAACTATAATGCAATAAATGCATCTACTGGCTCTAGAACTCCTTTTACTCATGCAGGGCAAGATGCAAGCGGTATAGTTGTTAATTTTGGGAATAAAGTAACTCAAATTCCAGCAGGTCTATTTTGCTATTCAATCTCGTGGTCATATACACCAAACATTGTTGAAGTAAAGTTTGCTGAGAATTCTGTATGTGAAAGTATTGGGAGAGAAGCTTTTATGGGTTGTGAAAGTTTAACAAGCATAACTTTCCCTGAAAGCTTAATTAGTATAGGAAATGAAGCGTTTTATTTATGCAGCGGTTTAACAAGTATTGAAATACCTAGAAATGTTTCTAGTATTGGTAGTCAGGCGTTTCTAGGTTGTAGCGGTTTAACAAGTCTTGAAATACCTAGAAATGTTTCTAGTATTGGCAGTCAGGCGTTTCAAAGTTGTAGCGGTTTAACAAGTATTGTTGTTGATGAAAATAATAGCGTTTATGATAGCAGAAATAATTGCAATGCCATAATTCAAACAGGAATAAACAGGCTTATTGGGGGTTGCTTAAACACTGTGATTCCAGACTCAGTAACAGCTATAGATGACTATGCCTTTAGTGGTTGCACGGGATTAACAAGCATATATATTCCAGACTCTGTAACAGATATATATGACTGTGCCTTTAGTGGTTGCACGGGATTAACAAGCATATATATTCCTTTAAGTGTTACCACAATATTCGCTAGTCATTATTATTTCTCTCCATTCTATAGTTGTTCAACAGATTTAGTTATCTACTGCGGGGCAGAAGAGAAGCCTAGCGGGTGGGGAACTTATTGGAACTATCGCACATCAGCTGAAATCTGTACAACCCACTGGGGCTACACAAGGGAAGAATACGAACAGGCAATAAGTTCTAGCACTTTTGCACATAGCATAAGCAATGTGTGCTATGAGAAAAGCGGTAATATTCCTAGCCTTGAAACTAGTTTTGAGGCTTTAAGCAGTAGGCTCACTTTAAACGATGCGGATGTAAGAGATATAAAGCTTTCCTTATATGAAACTTCAGATAATCAAAACAACAAATCTTATACTGAAACTAGCATAGTTTTAAACGAGAAACGGGAGTATTTAACAGTAGAGAAAAAGAAGGTAGGGTAATTAAAAAAAATACTTGACAGAAAATAAAAACCATGATAATATAATCACGCTTATACAAGAGAAAGACCACTTTCCCCCAACCGAATGAAAGATTTTGCTTGGGATACATAGTTTTAAAATTTCTTGTTTTGCCTATAAATTTTTAGGCAAAAGAGTTTTGTAAAACTTAAAAGTGGCTTTGATTTAGCCACTTTTTTGCATTTCTATGGGCTTTTTAAGGTAAGCAAAAATTTGTAACTTTTTAAGTTTAGGAGGATAAGACTATAAAACAAGAACATCAGTTAAACGGCGATATAACCGATAAAGAGGTTAGGGTTATTGGTGAAAATGGGGAGCAACTTGGCGTTATGAGTGCCGTTCAGGCGAACGACCTTGCAGATAAGGCTGGGCTAGACCTTGTTAAAATCTCGCCATCTGCAGTGCCACCAGTTTGTAAAATCATGAACTATGGCAAGTATATGTTTGACAGAGCAAAAAAAGAAAAAGAAGCTAGAAAGAATCAAAAAATTGTTGAGCTTAAGGAAGTTCAGCTTTCTATGACAATTGAACAGCACGATATAGACATTAAGGCAAGAAATGCTATAAAGTTTTTAGAGGCTGGCAATAAGGTTAAGGTTGTTTTAAGAATGCGTGGCAGGCAGCAAGCATATTCTGCAAAGGGAATAGAGATAGTAAATAATTTCTGTAACCAAATTGAAGCCGTTTCAGTTAAAGATAAAGAGCCTAAAGTTGAAGGCCGAAATGTTGTTGTGGTTTTAAGCCCAAAAGTTAAAAAGTAATATTAAGGCAAGACAAAGGGAGGAGAATAAAATGCCTAAACAAAAAAATAGCAGTGCCGCTAAGAAGAGATTTGTTGTTTTAAAAAGCGGAAAAGTTAAAAGAGCTAAACAAAACAAGCGTCATATTTTAACAAAGAAAGAAACAGGTCGTAAACGCGAGTTAAGGAAAACAGCATATGTTTCTAGCACTCAAGAGAAGACTATTAAGAAACTTGTTGGTAATCAAGACTAAAGGAGATAGAGCATTATGAGAATTAAAAGAGGCGTTAATGCAAACAAAAAGAGAGTTAAAATTCGTAGACTAGCTAAAGGTTATAGAGGAAGCAAGAGCAAGCTTTACAGAGTAGCCAGAGAAGCTGTTATGAAGAGCGAAAACTATGCATACATTGGCAGAAAGAACAAAAAGCGTGATATGCGTCAGCTTTGGATAGCAAGAATAAATGCCGCAGCGCGTGAGTATGGTTTAAGCTACAGCAAGATGATGCATGGTATGAAAGTTGCAAATATCGAGCTTAATAGAAAGGTTCTTTCAGACCTTGCTGTTAATAATAAAGACGCGTTCAAAGATATTGCACTTAAATGTAAAGAAGCTTTAGGAATGTAGTATTGTTTTAATATGATGTAAAAAAGAGATAGCTAGGGTTATCTCTTTTTATTTTTATATAAGTTTGACAATGTGTTTTTATTGTAGCTATAATTAAACAAAAAGGGTAAGATCATGGAAATAATATCAAGCGTTAATAATGAAACTGTTAAAAGAGCGGCGAGTTTATCTGAAAAGAAATATAGAAGGTATTATGGAACTTTTTTGGTAGAGGGGTATAAGCTTGTTAATGAAGTTGTTTGTGGAGCGCTAGAGCTAGAAAAGCTTTATGTTGAGTCTAGTTTTTTAACAAGGTATAGCGATCTTATATCTAAGTGCGAACCAAATGTTGTGGTTTTAGGTTCAAACGCATTTAATAAAATATCAGACACGGTTTCAACCCAGGGCATAATAGCCGAGGTTAAAATGCGCCCCTCGCTAGAGTTTAAAATAGATGAGCCATTTTTAGTGCTTGACCGTATTTCCGACCCAGGCAATCTTGGAACAATTATTCGAACGGCGGCAGCTGTTGGGTTCCGTGATATAGTGCTTATAAATTGTTCCGACCCGTATAATCCAAAAACTGTAAGGAGCAGTGCGGGTGGTATTTTCTACACGAATTTTTATCCGCTTTCGCTAGATGAACTTGAGGACGCTGTGAAAGATGCTAATGCAAGTTTGTTTGTTACAGATATGAATGGTGAAAACATCTTCAATTTCAATAATGAAAGCTCTATTTATGGCTTGGTTGTTGGCAATGAGGGCAGTGGAGTTTGCACAGAGCTGAAGAATATGGCAACTAAAAAGCTCTCCCTTCCAATGACAGAGCAGATGGAGTCATTAAACGCGGGAGTGAGCGCTAGCGTTATAATGTATGAACTAAAAAAGGACGAGCTGTCTAAATAAATGCTTGCTAATAATGCGGAAAATGTTTATAATAAAAAAGTAAATTTTAAGGGAGGGCTAATAAAATGAGTGGACATTCAAAGTGGCACAATATTCAAGCTACTAAAGGCAAAGCAGATGCTGCTCGTGGTAAAATCTTCACAAAGATTGGAAGAGAAATTGCGGTTGCGGTAAAGTTGGGTGGCCCCGACCCTAACACTAATAGTAAACTTTATGATGTTATTCAAAAGGCTAAGCAAAATAACATGCCAAACGATAATATTCAAAGAAGTATTAAAAAGGCTAGCGGTGAAACAGAGGGCGATAACTATACCCAAGCAATCTACGAAGGGTATGGAACAAATGGTGTTGCCTTTATCGTTGTTTGTTTAACCGATAATAAAAATAGAACGGCGTCTGATGTGCGCCATCTTTTCTCGCGCTGTGGTGGAAGCCTTGGTGCAACAGGTAGCGTTATGTATAACTTCAATTATAAAGGCGTTATCGTTTTGCCTAAGAAAGAGGGTATGGAAGAAGACGATGTGATGATGGTTGCTCTAGATGCTGGTGCAGACGATGTGGTTACAGACGAAGATTCTTTTGTTGTATACACTCCGTCAGATGGTTTGCATCAGGCGGTTAAAGCATTTGAGCAGGCTGGTTATGAGATTGCATCAAGTGAAACCGAGTATATCCCAATAAACACCATAACTCTTGACGAGGATAAGATGACTAGTGTAGACAAACTTTCAGACGCACTAGAAGATTTGGATGATGTTCAGGCGGTTTATCACAACGCCACTTTCTAGGGCGAATTTCATGCATTTAAGTGCTATTCTCACAAAAAATTCAGACAGGCAGTCGTAAAATCTCGGGGTCCCAGCAAAACGGAAGTTTTGTGGGGAGAGGAGAAGTCGGCGAATTAAAAGCGAAGTTTT
>USTP01000062.1 GCA_900557695.1 uncultured Thermoanaerobacterales bacterium
TCGTGGGCTCGGAGATGTGTATAAGAGACAGGATATTT
The DNA here is from genome assembly GCA_900557695.1 of uncultured Thermoanaerobacterales bacterium. Classification (GTDB taxonomy): domain Bacteria; phylum Bacillota; class Clostridia; order Christensenellales; family UBA1242; genus UMGS2069. The sequence goes on from USTP01000062.1 coordinate 39, forward strand.
GTTGGGCTAAACAAACTTAAGCCTTGGGATATGAAAAATATAATTGAGGCAAAAAGCAGGGAAAGGGCAGGCAAAACTGTTCAAGCATATGGGCTATATTTGCTTAATGTTGAATATTAAGCAGGGGAAAGCGAACAAATTTTGAAAAAAATTGAAAATAATCATTGACTTATTTTAGAAATTATTATAGAATATCAAAGCATAGTGCAGGCTTATGGCTTTGTCTACATCTCAACAAGGCATGAGCAAATAAAAAAAGTATTATATTCAAGGGAAAAATTATGAAAACTTATATTCACAATCCAGCAAATAAATCAGATAAATGGTATCTTGTAGACGCAACTAATATGCCTCTTGGTAGGCTTGCTAGCCAGGTTGCTGCTATTCTTCGTGGTAAAAATAAGCCAGAGTTCACCCCAAATGTAGACGCTGGTGACCATGTTATTGTTATAAACACCGATAAAGTTGTTTTAACTGGCAAGAAAATGGAGCAAAAGTTCTATCGTTATCACACTCTTTATGTTGGCGGTTTAAAAGAAATTCAATATAAAGATATGCTAAAAAGCAAGTCAGACAAGGCTGTTTATGAAGCAGTTAAAGGCATGCTTCCTAAGAACCGTATTGGTAGGCAAATGATTAAAAAATTAAGAGTTTATAAAGGTAGTGAGCATGGTCATGAAGCTCAGAAACCAGTTTTAGTAACTCTTGAAGGGAAAAGGTAATAGGTAATGGCAAAGAAAGCAACTTCTCAAAAACAAAAAGAACAAATTTGGGGTACTGGTAGAAGAAAAAAGGCTGTGGCTAGAGTTAGAATTATGGCAGGCGATGGCAAAATTATTGTTAATAAAGTTCCTGCTGAAGACTACTTTAAGCTAGACACTCTTCTTACCATAGTTAAGCAACCACTAGTTTTAGTTGGTGCCGATAAGAAGTATGATGTTATGGTTAATGTTTATGGTGGCGGTTTAACTGGTCAAGCTGGTGCTTGCCGTCATGGTATTGCTCGTGCACTTGTTATAGCTAACGAGGCATATAAGGCAGACATTAAGGCAGCTGGCTTCTTAACTCGTGACCCAAGAATGAAAGAAAGAAAGAAATATGGTTTGAAGAAGGCTAGGAAGGCTCCTCAATTCTCTAAAAGATAACGCCATATTTTACGCATCTAAGTGCAAAATCTTCAAAAAATCCAGACGGGCAGTCGTATGTAAATACGAGCCCGCCTGGAATTTTTTTTGATTTCTTCTTATATACGCAAACTATGGCGTTATCTTATGAATTAACGGGGTAGCTCTCTCTTTCTTATCTACGCAAACTATGGCGTTATCTAATAAAGGTTATGACATGTAAACTAATTGGGTTTATATTACCTTGTTATTAAGCCAATTCTTGAGCTGAGAATTAACGCTTGCAGAGATAACGCCATATTTTACCACTCTAAGTGCTTTACTCACAAAAAATTCAGTAAGTCATTTACGCAAAGTAAACTCCTCGGCTAGAGATTTTTTTGTTTCTTTCTTATAGCGGCAAACTATGGCGTTATCTAATAAATAAAGGTTGAACTTATAGATTGGGTATATTAAACCAATTCTTGAGCTGAGAATTAGCGCTTGCAGAGATAATGCCATATTTTACCACTCTAAGTGCAGAAACTACAATTTCTACTTATATTTAATTTAAACTCTACTTAATGTTTGCTTGTGGGGGATAAATGTGGTAATATGAAGTAGAGGTGAAAAATGAAGTTTTTTGGTAATTCTTGGGATGAGGTTTTAGAAGAGGAGTTTAACAAGCCTTATTTTCAAGAGCTTCTTTTAAAGGTGGATGAAGAGTATCAAAAGCACACTGTTTATCCCCCTCAAGACAAGATTTTTTCTGCATTTAAACTTTGTGATTATAAGGATATAAAAGTTGTGCTGCTTGGGCAGGACCCGTATCATGGTTATGGGCAAGCCCACGGGCTTTGTTTTTCAGTTTTGCCAGGAGTAACGCCTCCACCATCGCTTAAAAACATATTTAAAGAGATGACAGATGATGTGCATGTTTCCGAGCCAAACCATGGCTGTCTGGTTAGTTTGGCAAGGCAAGGAGTGCTTTTGTTAAACACAGTTTTAACTGTTAGAGAGGGGCAACCAAATTCTCATGCGGGGCTTGGCTGGCAAACCTTTACAGATGCTGTTATAAAAAAAGTTAACGAACTTGATAAACCTGTTGTATTTTTGCTTTGGGGAGCAAATGCTAAAAGTAAGATACCTTTAATAACAAATAAAAAGCACTTAATACTCTCGTGCGCGCATCCTAGCCCTTTTTCGGCGTATAATGGTTTCTTTGGTTGCAAACATTTTTCAAAAACAAATGCTTTTTTGAAAGCAAATGGCAGAGAAGATATAAATTGGCAAATTCCTAACATATAATGGAGATAGCTTGTGGAAAAATTAAAAGGCATATTAGCAAAGATATTTGTTTGCGGTTTGGCGCTTATGTTTTTGGTGCCAGTTTTTTCTGTTAAAACTTTAGGTAATGTTTCGCTTGCGGAAGAAGAAAGTGTTAAGTATTCTTTATTGCCACCTACCTATAATTCAACCCCGTCACAAACCGAGAGTAAATACAATATTTCAACCTCTCAAACATCGTCTTTTACGCCATTTGATTTTGATGATAAGCAAAGAATGAGCGGTATGTCGTTTACTCTGCCTGTAGATGATAGAGGTCAGATAAATAGTGAATATATCTATGTTGACGAGGTGCAAAATTTAAGTGATGGCACAATGTATTCGCTATTCGTTTGGATATATTTTGACAATGTTAATCTTCATAACCTTACATTAACACTTGAGTTTTCGAATGGAGCAGAGGCTTCGTGGTTCCTTTCAATGAGTCAGTTAAGAAGTTTGTTAAGCAAGTATGAGGGCATTGAAATGGGCCTTTTGCCATATGGTTGGAATCGCCTAGAATTGCCATTATTTTTAGCAGAGGTTTCTGGCAATATAACAGAGGGGGAGAACTATTTAACCATAGAAAGGTTTATAGTTGATTTTTCGTCTGATTTGGCGGATGAGTTTACAGTGGATATTGCCCGTTTAAGGTTCTATGATATTTATTTGGCTGAAAGCACTCTTCATGAAATGGTAAGCGTTGAAAAGCAGCCATATAGATTTTATTCTTTTAATTTTATAGATGCAGAATTGGCTAGCAGTTTTTGCGTTGGAGATAGCTATACTTTGCCAAGTTTTTCTAAAGCAGTAGAGTATGCGTGGAACGGCGATTTATCGCTAACAAGCTCAACCAACCCAACAATTGCTTGGAGAGTGGTTGTAAAAACTCCTGATAGTGAAAATGACACAATAACAACCAATTTTGGTGAAACAATCACTTTTTCTAAAGAGGGAACTTATCAAATTTATTATCAGTGCGTTGATATAAGTAATTCGCAAGATTCAAGTTCTAGCGATATAGGCGCCTCGAATCAAGTTATATTGTCTGGAAGCCAAACAATCAATGTGCGAACTTTAAATGCAGTGTATTTTAGCAAGTCTAGCTTAAATATTGAGGTTGGTAAAACCTATGTAATTAAAGTGTCATCAAGTTCGGTGTTTACAGAGGTTTCAGATTTTACCTTTAGTGCTTCAGACAACCTTGAGGTGGTTTATACTGGGAATGGCTATGTGGAAATTACTGCAACAGAAGAGGGAGAGTATGAACTTAGGGCAAGTGTTGAGGGTTCAAGGTTGGCTAGTCCTGAGAAAAAAACCTACACTTCTACATTATCAATAACGGCTAGCGTGCCAACTGAAAATGATAATCTAGTGCTAAAAATTGTGCTTTGGAGCGTTTTAGGAGTGTTTGTGGTTGTTTTGGTTGGTTTAGGCATAAAAATGCTTGTTAAAGTTAATAAATATGATGTAAAATAGAATGGTGGAGTTTCTATAATGAAGTACAACGATTATGAAGACGGTCAGGTAGATAAAATTCCATATGATAAGGAACCTATCTACAGGCAGTCGAACTATAAGAAATCAAAGGTAAGTTCTGCAAAAATTGTGCCAAATAAGGTGCTAACTTTTATTGTTTGCCTACTTATTGTTTTTAATTTGGTTTTGGCTGGGCTTGTTGTTAGTGTACTTAATAGAGATAGCGGAGGAACAAACTATACCTCTGTTAATATAACAAACAATTCTGCAAGTAATGTGTCGGCTGTTGCAAATAAGGCAAAGCTCTCAGTTGTTTGCGTGCACTCTGGCTACCCATCTACGGGGGAAGATTCTAGCTATCAGGGGTTCTTCAATATGAGAACAAAGGGTGCTGGCGTTATATTTGAAGATAATAAGGAAAATGGCTCTGCCTATATTGTAACTTGTTATCATGTTATTAAGGGAAACACTTCTAGCGTTTACATTTTGCTTTACGATTCATTCGTGCCAATAAAGGCAAGCACGGTTTACTATAGCCAGATCTATGATATAGCTGTTTTAAGAGTAACAAATTCGAATGAGTATAAAACTAGTAGTGCAACTCCTGCCGAAATTGCAGATAGTTCAATTTTAGTAGAGGGTGATATGGCTGTTGCTATTGGTAATCCTTTATCTTCAGGTATTAGCGTAACAGAGGGAACAGTTAGTAAAACCACCGACCTTGTTAAGGTAGAGCAGATAACCCAAAGGGTTATAAGAACTAGTGCTGCAATAAATAGCGGAAATAGCGGCGGCGGGCTTTTTGATGAAAATGGCAAACTTATTGGTATTGTTAGTGCAAAAGCTACTGATAACCCAACTACAAACAGCTATGTAGACAATGTGGCTTATGCTATTCCTAGTAATGTTGCAATTAGCCTAGCCTATAACATTATTAGGAACACAAGGCCTATGAAAGCAGTGCTTGGAATAAGTATGGTTGTTGGAACAACTAATGTTAGTTTCAATTTGGTTGACGGTAAGTATATAGCTGTTCAAGAGGTTTTGGTTGGAAATGTTGAGGCGGGCTCTGCTGCAGACGAGGCAGGCTTTGAGGTTTATGACCAGATTGTAGGTTTTAGATATGGAGATACTGTGGTAAATATGCTAAACATATACTCATTTGAAGACCATGTGTTTAATTTAAGCGTTGGCGATACTGTTACTTTCACAGTTATTAGAAATGGTTTGCAAAGAGAAATAACTGTAACCATTGATGAAATGGTGTCTGCAGATCTTGAAAATTGGTATGATAACTAAATGTTGAAAAAAACACTTGCTAAAAATATTAAAGAATAATATAATAATAGTAATTCATTTAATATCCGGAGGGGAATATGACAGAGCAAAAAGTAATTGAAATACTTGCAAAGCAATTAAGAATTGATAAATCTAAAATAACTGAAAAAACAAATATTGCATCAGACCTTGGTGCAGATTCGCTAGACCTTGTTGAAATTTTAATGTCTTTGGAAGAAGAGTTTAACATTTCTATTCCAGACGAGGCCATTCCATCAATTATAACTGTTGGAGATTTAGTAAAATACATTGATGCGAACAAGAAATAGAGAGTTGTTTTTTTGAAGATGTTTTAAAGTATAAAATGTCTAAACAAATGTTGAATTTGTTTAGACATTTTTTGTTTAATATATGAGATAAATTAAAATAAAAAACAGAACAAAACCCAAGGGGTTTCCCTTGGGTTTTATTATGCTTAAAAAGCTGTGCGCGGTACTTTTTGTCAACCAGTACCGAAGCGATAAAATAGCAGTTAACTCCTTCAAAGCTACCTTAAGGCAAATAGTCTACTTCGCTTAGTGCTGCTGCCGCTAAGCTCTGACACGGTTCACAAATGACTATCCCAAAAGACCTTGATATCTTCATCACACACTATTCCCAGCCTTCCATACTGCTTGCCGAGAAGCACCCTTCGGCCCTGCTGTAGCGGATCTCAGGTTAAGGGCACCGCTAGCTCCCCACCTAGCACAGCACAATTATTATACACTACTAAACTAAGCTTGGCAAGGCTTATTTTATTTTTAAAATATTTATTTTTTATGCGATTTTTGTAATTTTTTGGCGATTTTTCGCCGTTAAGTATCTTT
>USTP01000063.1 GCA_900557695.1 uncultured Thermoanaerobacterales bacterium
CACGCGTAAGATCGTCGGCAGCGTCAGATGTGTATAAGAGACAGATCTAAAGATGTGCTAATATTTTTTTATGAAAAAAAAGACAAATGTGCTAATAAAATATAAGAAAGACATACTGCTGTATTTTGTCTTTTTTATTATAATGCTAGTTTTAAATAGAGCCAGCGTTGTTAAGAGCATATATCCATTTGGTTATTCATTTGTTTTTGCCCTTGTTTTACTTAACAAAAATGCCATAATTTTATCTATACTATATTTTATATCTGCAGTTATCTACAATTTATCCTTGCCTGGGTTAATTATAGTTGTTAGCACTGTTTCGGCGCTTCTTCTTTTATACCTGATTTTTAAAATTTTAAAAAAGAATATAAATATTGTCTGTGCAATTATTTTTTCGCTTCTTAGCCAAGTGGGCTACATTTATTTTCATATTTCAACCCCTGCAGAGATTTTTACAACCATTGTTATGCTTGTTGTTGGCTCGCTTTTTATTTACATTGCATCTCAAGCGTTTGGGGCACTTTTTTATAGAGGGCTTCAAAGTAGATTTACTTTAGATGAAAGCATTTGCTTTGCTATATTTTTAATGGCATTTTTCTCGGGACTTTATGGGCTGTATTTGTTTAATGTGAATATAACAACGGCTATAGTTCTCTTTTTGCTACTATGCGTTAGCAGGACTCTTACAAAAGTGTCAACAGTGTATCTATCTGCTATTGCGGGCTTTGGCATGGCGTTTGCCTCGGCGGGCATAACGCAGATAGCAATCTATGTGAGCTTTGGCATTATTAGCACAATTTTTAGTGGGAAGAATAAATGTTTTGGTGTGGTGGCAGTTTTGCTTGCAGATGTTGTTTTTGGCTTATTTTTAAATGCCTATGCCTACTATACTTATTTAAACATTATCTCTGTTGCTCTTGCAGGAATAATTTATATGTGTTTGCCTGAGAAATTTTTTGAAAAAATTCGTGGCTACTCATATTCCTATGAGGGAAGTTTGGCAAATGAGTATATTATTAGTGGGCAACGCGAACTGCTTAAAACAAAGCTATTTAAGCTATCTGAGCTTTTTAAACAAATGCAAATAGCTTACAGAAATTTAAGTGTGGGTGAAATTGATAGGAAAAGCGTTTGCCCCTCTCTTGCAAGCGAACTAATAGCCATGCATTGTAATAATTGCGCAAACAAAGATGTTTGTGCAGAAAACCAGGGTATTTATAAGGCTGTGGTTGAGCTTTTTGAGTATGGAATGGAAAAAGGCAAGGTTACAATAATTGATGCAAATAATCTTATAACCACTTCTTGTAGGTGGCTTTCAAGCATGATTTTAGAGATAAATCAAATGCTTAATAGCTACTTTGAATATGAAAAAACTGTTAAAAATCAAGACAGTGGCAAAATGCTTGTTTCTAGGCAGTTTGGTGGAACTGGAGATATTTTTAAAGAACTTTCGAATTTCGTGATTGGTGGGGAAAAGATAAACAATAAGCTTGCAAGAGAAATACTAGACGAGCTTACTCTAAATAGAGTTATTGCAAACGAGGCTATAGTTATTGAGGGCGAAAATGGCGTTAAGAAAGTTGTTTTGGTTGTAAAAAGCAGTGATGTTTTAAAGCCTGAAATAGAGGAGAGTTTGAGGGCTGTTTTTAGGCTAAATTTTGCCATAGAAGTAAGAAAAATGGCTAGACTTGCTGGATGGAGCATACTTTGCTATGTTCCAGCTTCTAAGTATGAGATTAGCGTTGGTTATGCTTGCCTTGGCAAAAATCCAGAGAATGTTTCGGGCGACACCTTTAGTTTAACTAAAATTAGTGAAACAAAAACACTTTTTGCTTTAACTGATGGTATGGGCCATGGAAAGCGTGCAAGAGAGATAGCCTCGGTTGCTCTAGCGCTTGTAGAAAATTTTTATAAAAGTGGTTTTAAAAGTGAAACTATAATATCTAGTGTAAACAATATATTGCTCTCGGCAAATGAGGAAAACTTTACAACGGTTGACGCTTGCATTGTAGACCTTTCTAGTGGCACGGCAGACTTTGTTAAACTTGGGGCAAGTGCTAGCATAATTAAAAGCAAGGATACTTGCAGAGTTGTTTCTTTTGACAATTTGCCTCTTGGAATTATAGAGGGGGCTCAGGCAAGAGCGCAGAAGTTTGTTCTAAAAAGTCAAGACATAATTGTGCTTGCAACAGATGGCGTTGTTGATACTTTTGATAGTGTAGAAGATTTTAGCAACTTTGTTAACAATGAAAGAGTTATAAATGTGCAGATGCTAGCCGATACAATTTTGGAAGAAGCTGTGAGTAGGGATAGAGAAAGTAGGGACGATAAAAGCGTTATAGCACTTAAAGTTAGCGAAATTGTTTAGAAAAACAGATTGTAAAAAGCAAAAAGAATGTGTATAATAAATTTGAAAACTGTTTTGGAGTTTATTATGCAACTTTCTGCAGAAATTTTGGATGGGGTTATTAAAAAGGAAGATAAAGTTGTGGCTGCCGTTTCAGGTGGGGCAGACTCAATGTGTTTACTTTCACTTTTAAATGAAAAGAGAAAAGACATTAGCTTTTCTCTTTTTGCAGTGCATGTTAACCACAATATTAGAGATAAAGAGGCAATTCGCGATGAAAAATTTGTTGAAGAGTTTTGCAAAGTAAACAATATAGGGCTAAAAATAGTTCATGTTAAGGCGCTAGACTATGCAAAAAAGTTTAATAAAAGTATTGAACAGTCAGCACGAGAATTAAGATACGAGGCACTAAACGAGGTTATGCTAGAGTTTAAGGCAAACAAATTGTTTGTTGCCCACCATATTGGTGACCAAGCGGAAACAGTGCTTATGCATATCTTTCGAGGAAGCTCAATTAAGGGTGCTAGGGGTATGAGCATTGTTAGCGGCAAGATTATACGCCCGCTCTTGCCTTTTTCAAAAGAAGAAATACTAGAATATAATAAAAAGCATAATGTTTTCTATGTTGAAGACTCTACAAATAGTGATATTAACTACACAAGGAATTTTTTGCGTCAAGAAATTATTCCGCGTTTGGAAACCGTGTATCCAGGGGTAAAAAATGCAATTTGCGCTTTTTCAAATCGTTGCGATGTAGACGATGAGTTTATCGAAAGTATGCTTCCCCTTGGGCTGATTGAAATAGACAGAAATAAAACTACAGCATATCTTAAAAGTGAGGTAAAAGATCTTCATCTTGCCCTTTCTACAAGGCTTATAAAAAAAGCTTTTGAGGGCCTTAACATATACGCAGATATAGAGATGAAGCATATAAATCAAATTCTAGACCTTTTTGATATGAAAAATGGAAACAGGGTAGATTTGCCAGTAGGTGCCACGGCATATAAAGAGTATGATAGAGTTGTTATAACAAACAAAAGGGTAAAAAATATAGCAAGAGAAATTCCTTTTGGCTTTGGAGAGGTGGAATTTAAAGGCTTTGGTAAACTTTGTGTTTGTAATATAACGGGTAAAGAAGACCCTGAGTTTGGGGATGGGAACCACTATCTAGACCTAGACAGCATTCCTCTAGGGGCGGTTTGGCGAACTAGGCGTGAGGGCGATACTTTTAAAAAACTAGGTGCTGGAAACAAAAAACTTAATGATTATTTTACCGACAAGAAGGTTCCACTAAGGCTTAGAGATACTATTCCTGTTTTGGCTGAAAAGTCTACAATTTTAGCTGTTTTTAACTTAGATATTGCAGATGGCGTTAAGATCACCGACAAAACGGAGCAGATTGTTAAAATAACCTACGAGAAATAAGGTTGTATAAATTACTTTGCGTTAATGCATTAAACTTGACAATGTTTTTAACAAAAAGCTATACTTTAAATATAAAGAGGAGATTTATGGGGCTATTTAGAAGGCGTGGTTTTGGGATAATAAGGTTCATATTGTTTGTGATTATTGCAGGCGTTTGTTTGTATTTGCTTCTTCGTGGTCAAGTAAACTCTAATATAGTGTCGTAAAGCAAGGTATTTGTATGGAAAGCAAGAAGAAGCGGTATACCTTTTTTATTAAGTTGTTTATTGCACTGGCTACTATAGTGGCTGTGGTTTTTTGTGCATATCTTGCTATCGATAAATTAGTTGTTCCTAAATATTTTAAAGACTATGGAATAAACAACATGCACGATCTTGTTGCCATGGTTAAAACGCTATACAACACGCCAGACGAAAAAGATATTATAACCAATGGCTACACTCAGGCGGACCAAAGGTCGGCAGTTAAAAAGTTGATAAGTGCAAACTTTCCAAGCGTTTCTGAAACAGAGTTAGACTATGCAGAAATTTCGCAAGGGCTTGATAAAAGTTCTTTGGTTAGTGGACAGTATGAGTTTACCGACCGTGAGATTGCAGGAATTCTAGACCAAATGCTTGATAGTGGAATCTTAGCAAGCCAGCTTCCAAACTTAAAATATCTAGACACAATAAACATAAACATTCTAGAACTAATTATAACTCCAACTGAGTTTACTGATAACGAGGGGAATGTTTATTATGATACCGATAGTGCGAATGTGTCGTTTACCTTTAAGCTAGACACTTCATCTGTTCGAACCCAGATGGCGCACACAATGGATATTCCAACCTTTTTCCTAGACATGATAGTTCCAAAAACTATGTATATAACAATTAACTACAACTTGTTTATAGATGAATATGGCGTTTGGCAGGTTGGGGAAGGAAGTATTGCTGTTAATGGAAGAACGGCAAAAGATAGTGAAATTTTATTAAATCTTTTAATTGAATTTATCTTCCCTGAGGAGGATCAAATGACTATAGATAAATTTTCTATAGAGTTTGGTAATATTTTAATTAAAGGTATGGATATGCTAGGGCAGATTAGAATAAAGGCTAATGTTCAAGCTTCGAGTAATGGTGTTGTGTTAACTATATAAGGGCATGGGAAAATCCCCTTGCTTTTTTATATTGTAAATTTACTTAAAGGAGAAAAAAGATGGGTCATAATAATGGCGATTTAAAAATTCTATGTTTTGAAAACTATATGGACAGGGTAGACAAGGTGGATAGCGAGCTAAAAGCTCTTAGGCCAAATGAAAATGTTGATAGCTATGTGTCTAAAATAGGTGCAGTTAAGTTTTCTAATGGCGAGGGCAAGGTGAAACTAGATGTTAGCGTTCGTGGTAAAGACATATATATTATTTCAGATGTTTCCAATTATTCTATAACCTACAATATGTATGGCTACACAAATCATATGAGCCCAGATGAGCATTTTCAAGACATAATAAGAACTATCTCTGCAATTGCTGGTAAGGCAAACAGAGTAAATGTTATTATGCCGCTGCTTTACGCTAGCCGTCAGCATAGGCGAGCAGGTCGTGAATCATTAGATTGTGCCCTTGCCTTAAGGCAACTTGAAAATTTAGGCGTAAATTCGGTTTTAACCTTTGATGCTCACGACCCAAATGTTCAAAATGCCACCCCAAATGGCAGTTTTGACACCATTTTCCCTGTATACGCAATTTTAAAGGAATTCATAAAAGATAACATAGATAATATCGACAAAGAGAAAATGGTTGTTGTTAGTCCAGATGCAGGGGCAATGCAAAGAGTAATTCAGTATGCAAGTATGCTTGGGTTAGATGCAAGCTTATTTTTCAAAAGGCGTGACTATACAAAAGTTGTAAATGGTAAAAACCCAATAATAGCCCATGACTATATGGGGCCTGATGTTAAAAATCTTGATGCACTAATTGTGGACGACATGATTGCATCGGGCGAGAGTATGCTTGATATTTGCACTCAACTTAAAGCGAGAGGGGCAAAAAACATGTTTATTATAGCAACTTTTGCGTTTTTTACCGAGGGAACAGCAAAGTTTGATAAACTATATGAAGAGGGCGTTATAAAAAGGGTATACACCACAAATGCGGGCTATATTCCAGAAGAAATTAAGAAAAAGCCTTGGCTTAAAGTGGTAGATTTAACTAGGTTTCTTGCCCTTATTATTCACACGCTAAATGAGGGTGGTAGCCTTTCTCCTTTAATGCTGTCTCTTATACACATCTCCGAGCCCACGAGACTCGACGTCATCTCG
>USTP01000064.1 GCA_900557695.1 uncultured Thermoanaerobacterales bacterium
CGAGATGACGTCGAGTCTCGTGGGCTCGGAGATGTGTATAAGAGACAGCCTATATACTTTATTGTGTTTATATTGTAACAAAAAATACGTTTAACTAGCAAGCAAAATAACTTGAGTCATCAAAAAAAAGGGGCTCACGCCTCTTTTTATTGAAATCTTTTAAAGAAAGTTATAAGTTCCTGAATGGTTTTTTCGTCCTCATTTTTTAAATTAGGTTGAATATTGCTAATTAAATGCCTTTCAATCAGCAAATTCGCCAAACTTTTAACAGATTTATCGGTAGCTGAAAGTTGAATTAAAATGTCGTCACAATATCTATCTTCATCTACCATTTTTAAAATGCCTTTGATTTGCCCCTCAATTCTATGAAGCCTTGCCTTTATAACCTTTTTATCTTCTTCTGGCCTTACAGTGTGCTTATATTCTTTACTTTTATTTTCAATCTTTTTAGCCATTTTGCCCTCCGCCTTCACTATATACTTATATAATATACCTAAGGTAGGTATTTGTCAATATACATTTAAAAATAAATTACAAATTTTAGCTAAAAATGGCACCAACAAAAGCAAAAAGGCTAATTTCCACTTAAAAATCCGTCAATTATAATAGCTTCTGCCTCTTCTTTAGAAAGCCCTAGCGTCATAAGTTTATTTTGCTGGTCTTCTGAAATCTTACCAATTGCAGCCTCATGAACAAGCATTGATTCAGGGCTTTTTGCAACAATTTTGGGGGTAGACTCAATTATGGCACCCCCAGAAAGTATGCCATCGCATTCAACATGCCCAAAGCAACCACTTTCGCCTATAACATTTGACACAAAGCTCTGCTTAGAACTATCTTTTGCCACAGCCCTTGAAACAACCTCAACTCTTGAATTGTCACCACTTAAAGTAACCTTAAACTTGGTTATTGCAATATCTGTATCTGTTGTTAAAATATTTTCCCTAATTAAAAGCTTTGAATTTTCTTTTAGGTTTGCCACCGTATTTCTATTTGCATAGGTAACCCCACCCTTTTGCAAAGTTTCCATTTCAAAAACACTGTTCTCTCCAACAGAAATTTTAGTTGTAGGGTTTAAAATTTTCTGCACTTTTTTATTGCCAATTGCAAAATGCTTTTCCACATATCTAATCTTGCAGTTTTTACCAATATGAAAACTATGTATGCCATTATGAGAACTTTGCTTGTTAGAAGCATTATGTATTCCACACCCAGCAACAATTAAAATGTCACAATTGTCACCAATATAAAAGTCGTTATAAACAATGTCATTTATTCCACCCATAGACACAATAACTGGTATGTGCACGCTTTTATTAACAGTGTTTGGCTTAACTATAATATCTATTCCGTCTTTATTTTTCTTGCTAACTATGTTAACCTCGCTATCAACATTTCTTTTTAAAAGCTTACCATTTTCACGAATATTAAACACCCCAGCCTGCGGAATGTCATGAAGACCAGAAATTTCTTCAAGTAGTTTTTTTTCGTTTTTATCCATTTTCTGCCTCCTTCAAAGCCCCACACTTTTCCCTTGCAATAAAAGGCATAACTTCTTTAACACTTCCCTCTTTTATAAGTGAGCCGCCGTCTAGCAAAATAAGCTTATCTGCAATTTCTATAATTCTACTTTGGTGACTAATTATGATATTTGTTGCATTTTTTTCTTTAAAAATATTAACAAGCGCATCAAAACTCCAAAGATCTATTCCAGCCTCTGGTTCGTCACAAATATTAACTTTGCCATTTTTAGCTATAACCATTGCAAGCTCAATTCTTTTTAGTTCCCCGCCAGACAGCTTGCTATTAAGCTCTCTATCTATATAATCTCTAGCACAAAGCCCAACCCTACTTAGAACCTTGCATGCCTCGCTAACAGTATTTTCTTTACCTCTAGCAATATCCAGCATCATTTTAACTGTTATTCCTTTAAAGGTAACAGGTTGCTGAAACGCAAAAGTAAAACCTAGTTTTGCCCTTTCAGTAATGCTAAGCGAAGTGATATCTTGACCATTATATATTATCCTGCCACTTGTTGGTTGCAAAATTCCCATTATAATCTTAGCAAGTGTAGACTTTCCGCTACCGTTTTGCCCAGTTATAACTGCCAAAACATTGTCCTCAAGTTTTAAACTAACATTATTTAGTATAACTTTTTCTCGTCCCGCTTCGCTAACTTTATAGCAAATATTTATAAGTTCTAACATACATTCTCCATTTCTTAAAGTTCAAAATAAATATAAAACAATTAAACTCTATTGTCAACCGCCTTTAATTTTCTTTCACTTTTAAACTTAGATTTGAATAATATACCATAGGTAAACTGTTTAACATAGAGGAAAAATTTTGAGCAATACTTTGATGATAATAATTGGATGTTCTATAACTTTTATAGCAACTATTCTTGGTGCCGCTATAGTTTTCTTTTTCAAAAAAGACTTTAGCGGTAAAACAAATTCTATTATAAGTGGCTTTTCTGCTGGCGTGATGGTTGCAGCATCCATATGGGGGCTTTTGCTCCCGTCTATTAGTTATGCGTCTTATCTTGAAAAATTCAGCTTTGTTCCCGCCTTGGTTGGGGTTATAGTTGGCTCACTATTTTTAGTAATTATAGACGCTATAACAAAACATATAAATAACTCTTCAAAAAATCCTCTGGCTCCAGAAAAACTAAAACTCACGCGTTTTGTCATAGCCTTCACCGTTCACAATATTCCCGAGGGGCTTGCCGTTGGCTTTGCTTTTGGCACTGCACTTGCCTCAGCATCCTCTTCTTCTTTTCTTACTGCAATGGGGCTTGCAATTGGAATTGCTATTCAAAATATTCCAGAGGGTGCCGCCGTGGCACTGCCAGTTTACAAACAAACAGGCAGTAAAGCCAAGGGGTTTTTGTGGGGCACCATAAGCGGAATTGTGGAACCAATCTGTGCGGTTTTGGGCGTTTTGCTTGCGTCAACAATAGAGGCTCTTTTGCCTTGGTTTTTAGCTTTTTCAGCAGGCGCGATGATATTCGTTTCCATAGAAGACCTTATACCAGAAGCAAAATACTCAGCCTCTCATCTAGGCACATGGAGTTTTATTTTAGGGTTCCTGGTTATGATGGTGTTAGACATAGCTCTAGGCTAAAAAGAGTATCTTAAAAGATACTCTTTTTTTTAGAATAAAGGTTTATCCATAGCCTTTGGAGGCTTAATATTTAATAGTTTTAAAACGGTTGGAGCCACATTGGCTAGCTTACCATTTGATAAAAGCTTAACATTTTTATGTTTCTCGCTAACAAGCCAGAGTGGAACTGGATTTGTTGTGTGGCTAGTTACCACATTTCCCTTATCATCTCGCATTTCTTCGGCGTTGCCATGATCGGCAGTAATAATGCAGTCACCGCCATCCTTTAAGGTTTGCATTGCAATTTTATAGGCGCACTCATCAACAAGTTTTATTGCCTGCTTGGTGGCGACTATATCTCCCGTGTGGCCAAGCATATCGGGATTAGATAAATTAACTAGTATAAAGCTGTACTTTTTTGATTTTATTGCCTTTATAACCTCATCTGTTATTTCGCTTGCACGCATCCTAGGAAACTCGGCAAAATTCTTAACATTATATGTGTCTATAAGTTTCCTGTCCTCCCCCTCGTTTGGTGCCTCAATACCACCATTAAAGAAGAATGTTACATGGGCATACTTTGTTGTTTCAGTAACATGAAATTGCTTGAGCCCTGCTGAAGATATAACTGCAGATAAGTTATCCTTAACCACTTCTGGCTTAAAAGCAACTTCAACTCCGCTAAAATCTTCGCTATACTCTGTCATGCAACAGTAGTAAAGGTTTTTAATTTTTTCTCTTTCAAACCCTGAAAAGTTGTCTTGAGTTAAAGCGTCTGTTATTTCTCTTGCTCTATCTGTTCTAAAGTTAAAGAAAATAACGCTGTCCCCCTCGCCTATCGTTCCATTTTTGTTTACTACTACTGGCTCTATAAACTCATCATAAATGCCATTTTTATAACTTTCTGTTAGTGCCTTTATAGCGTCACTTTCAGTTTTGCCAGCCTTCCCAAACACATAAAGGTCATACGCTTTTTTTATGCGGTCATACCTTTTCTCTCTGTCCATAGCGTAAATTCTTCCGCAAATGTCTGCCAAAACAGCCTTGCCTTTGGAAAAAGCTAAAATATCTCTAATATAACCAGCTCCACTATCTCTAAACGTATCTCTACCATCGGTTATTGCATGTATATATATTTTTTTAAGCCCACTCTCACTTGCCATTTTCACAAGCGCTTTCAAATGATTTATGTGCGAGTGCACCCCGCCATCTGAAACAAGACCAATTAAATGCAAACTAGAGTTATTCTTTTTAGCATGAGCGATTGCCCCAAGTAGTGCTTCGTTTTTAAAAAAAGATTTATCGCTTATCGCGTTGTTTATTCTAAGAAGGTCTTGATACATAACTCTACCTGCACCCAAATTTAAATGCCCAACCTCGCTATTTCCCATCTGCCCATCAGTTAAACCAACGCTACTTCCACTTGCACTAATTAAAGTTTTTGGGTAAACATCCAGTTTATCTAAATATGGTGTTCCCTGAAGCTTTATTGCATTCCCCTCTACTTTTTCGCTATACCCAAACCCGTCCAATATAACAAGAGTAACCACCTTAACTTCTCCTTATTCATACTTTAAGCCGCAGTATGGGCATATGTACCCATTTTCTGTTTTATCAAGCCTACCACCGCAGCTATCACATCGCCTTTGCTTGGCCTCAACCTGTTTTTCTTGCTTTTTGTTTTGGTTAAGAGTTAACTTCTCTCCATCATACAAAAAGCCAGTTAAATATTTTTTGTTAATAGCTTTAACTATTAGTTGTTTGGCATTCTCTTCACTAATTGAAAGTTGCATAGCAATTTCTTTATTCGTGTAGAGATTTTCTTCTAAAACAGCTTCAACCACCCTCTTCACACCAAAAAAACTCGAATAGTGAACCCAAGCAATTGGCGTGCCATAAAAACCAACGGCTGCAAACACTATTCCCACTACCATTAGCAAAGTGTTTTTCCCTGCAAAGCATGGAATAAGCGGAATTCCAACAACAAACATAATAGTTATAATTAACGACACTATTAGTGCCCTATTCATTTCTTTCTTCAACTTTTTCATATCTATATTATACCGCCTCTACATAAATTTGTAAATTGAAAACGCCCAAATATAAAAATCTATAATGCTTGACACAAAGCCATCAAAGCTATAAACTTAAAAAAATTAGGAGCAGATATGAATATTGTTTTAGTTGAACCAGAAATCCCACAAAACGCAGGCAACATTGTTAGAACCTGTAGCGCAACAGGCGCTAAATTATATATGATAAAACCTTTAGGTTTCGAACTTTCAGATAAATACTATAAACGAGCGGGGCTAGATTACTTCGACTTTGCGTCTGTTAAAGTGCTAAACTCTTTTGAAGAACTTTATAATCAAAACAAAGACAAGGTTTTTTATTTTGCCAGCACAAAAAGCAAAAAGACTTATGCAGATGTTTCTTATCCTGAAGATTGCTTTATTGTTTTTGGAAAAGAGTCCTACGGTTTAAAAGAGAGCCTTTTAAAAGCCCATTATGAAAACTGTATACGAATACCAATGAAAGAAAATAGGCGTAGCTTAAATTTAAGCAACTCAGTTGCAATAATTCTTTATGAAGCTCTCCGCCAACAAAACTTTAAGGGGCTTGAAACAAAGGGCGAGTTAACAGGCAGAAAAGAAGATTAAAATAGGTTAATCAATTTCCTCAGCTAGTATTGCCCACTGCACAACATCATACCTAGAGTAAAAATTATTTTCTTCAGCCTTTTCTAATAGTGCCTTCTTTTTTCATACCAACTATTTTCATAAGATTATATCTGTCTCTTATACACATCTGACGCTGCCGACGATCTTACGCGTGTAG
>USTP01000065.1 GCA_900557695.1 uncultured Thermoanaerobacterales bacterium
AGAGACAGCTAATAATACAATATTGAAAAAGAAATGTAAAATAAATGTAAAAAAGAAAGTAGATTTCTCGTCTGCGATATTATCTATTGCAATAATAGTTGTTATGATACTACTGCTTGTAAACCCCACTCGTTATGCAATAAGCGTAACTAATGGCTTAAAACTATTTTTCACTGCAGTTTTACCAGGACTTCTGCCCTTTATGTTTTTTACAAAGATTTTAACAAACTCTAGTTTAATATCAAAATTAACAAAGCCCTTTCAAAAATCTGCAAAAAAATTGTTTGGCATTAGCGCAGAGGGCATTTATGCCTTTATAATGAGTATTATCTCTGGCTATCCAATAGGTTCAAAAATCACTGCCGACTTGTATCAAAGCGGCAAAATATCTAAAAATGAAGTAACGAAAACCGCAATATTAAGTTCTACCTCTGGTCCAATATTTGTTATTGGTGCAGTTGGTGGCGCAATGCTACAAAGTACACTACTTGGCTTGGTAATATATATTTCAAATGTGGTGGCGGTTATTCTCTGCTCGCTAATTATAAACATACTAGAAAGAAAAGTGAAAAGCAAAAAGAAAGAAATGATCAATGCAACGCTTTCGCAAAACACTTTAACTAGTTTAACCTTAAGCCCTAGCGCCCCGCAACAACATAAATCAGCTAGCCTATCAAGCATAGCCTTAGACACGGTTATGGGACTATTAGTTGTTGGTTTCTTCGTTGCAATTTTTTCACTATTTATCGACTTGTTAACCGATATAAAAGTAATCTCTTTCTTTGCCTATCCGCTTAAGATAATATTTGAGAAACTTTCGATAAATCCTGAACTTGCAGAGGGTATTATGTCTGGCATAATAGAGATGACTAATGGTGCAAATATCCTATCAAAAAGCATTACTCCACTCTCTGTTTCGTTTATTTCTTTTATAATTGCTTTTAGCGGATTTTCAATAATTATGCAGTCGCTATCCTTTTTAAACAAGTGCCCTATAAGTGCTTTAAAATTTATACTTGCTAAAATGTTTCAAGCCGTTTTGTCTTTTATAATCTGCCTTATTCTTACTTGCTTTATTTTATAAAATAATCGCATATAGAAAAGCCATACATTTCGTATGACTTTTATTTCTTTTTTTGGTTTTTAAATAGCCCACCGTTTAATTCCTCACGGTTATTTCTAACAACATGGAGATTTTCAAGCAAATAGTCTTCAACCGATTTAAGTAGCCTATCTATATTTTCTTTTGTTACATTATATAGCTGAGAGCATTTTTTATTTGCATTATCCATCATTTCCTGAGCCTCTTCCTCTGTTTTTTTAATAAGGCTCGACTCACTAACTAATTGCTCTGCCCTTAGCTCTGCTTCTTTTATTGTTCTTTCCCCCATTTCTTTGGCTTGGGAAAGAATTTTTTCTTTTTGAGATAGAATATACCTTGATTCTTGAATTGCAGAAGGCAACGACCTTTTGAGCTCATCAATAAGTTCTGCACATCTATCAAGGTTTACTAATGATTTTTTGCTCCAAAGAAAGTTCTTCCCTTTAGAAAACTCATCTTCAAGCTCCTCTATTAGTTGCAATATATCCATTTTATTCCCCAATATACTTCAGCAACACAAAACTAGCTGTTCCATAATTTCTTGTTTTTTCTATTATATACTTTTCTTCAATGTTTGGCAATAGTTTTTTTGTTTCAAATTCATAAGCCACAACCGCGTTTGGTTTTAAGAGGTTATATGAAGCAAGCCTGCTTAGCGAGTCTAACCCAAAACTGCTCTTATATGGTGGCGACAATAAAATCAAATCAAACTTAATGCCCCTTCGTTTAAACTCGTTTAAAGCATCTACATAATCACTAATCAAAATTTCATAATCTTCAGTTACTCTTCTAAGGTTTGTATCTAAAATTTTTTTAATATCTTTATTTAGGTCAACAAAATACACCTTTTTAGCTCCCCTGCTTATAGCCTCAAGCCCTAGAGCTCCGCTACCAGCAAAAAGGTCTAAAACAGTGCTATTTGGAATATACTCGTCAATCATTGCAAATATAGACTCTTTAACTCTTGCAAGCATAGGTCTTGTTTTAATTGAATCTATACTAATTAGCTTCCTTCCTTTATATTTCCCCGCAATAACCTGCATTTCTTCCCCCAAACATACACTCTTTTAACTCTTTGAGATATATTAGTGTAGATTTCATAAGGAATTGTATCACAAATTCTAGCAATATCGCAAACAGATATGTAACTTTCTCCACTTTTTCCAAAAATTACCACTTCGCTGTCAATTTTCGCCTTAGGTATGTTTGAAACATCTACCATAAAGCTGTCCATGCAAATATCGCCTAAAATTTTTGCTCTTTCGCCCTCAATTAACACAAAACCCTTTTTTGACAGTTTTCTACTTATGCCATCGGCATACCCTGCGCCGCACACAGCAATTTGCATGTGTTTTTTCGCTTTAAAGTTTGCATTATAGCTAACAATTTCACCCTTTTCAATGCTTTTTATTTCTCTAATAAATGTAGTAAACTTATGCTCACTTATGTGTTTCCCTGAATAAAGGTCAAACCCAAGCCGAACCATATCAAAGCAATTTTCTTTGTTTTTTAGTGCTATCGAATTAGCAAAATGATATAGTGGTTTAAAACCAAAGCTTTCTATTATTTTTCTAAACCTAATAAATGTGTGCCTTTGTTTTAAGGTATTTTTACTGTTTCTAGCATCATAAACATGCGTAAACACACCAACAACCTCAATGTTTTTGCAGAGTTTTAATTGCTTTAAAAGCTGCGTGAGCTCTCTTTCTGTTTTTATTCCGTACCTATTCATGCCAGTGTCTAACTTGATGTGCACTTTGGCTTTTTGCCCATTTTTCTCTGCATGTTTTTGAATATCAATAATGTTTGTAGATGTGCTTATGGTTATTTCAGCACCATTTTTTATTGCAACTCTATTTTCTTTTTCATTTAGTGGCGATAAAATCAGGCAAGGTACCTTCAAATTAAGCTCGTTAATTTTCATAAACTCACATAGTCTTGCCACAGCAAAATAATCAACACTTTTTGATAGTAGCCTTGCCATCTTAACGCTTCCAAAACCATAGGCGTTTGCCTTTATAACGGCACAAACTTTTGTATTTTTTGGTAAAAATGTCTTTACTTTTGTTAGATTTGCCAAGATTTCCTTAACATTTATAACAAATTTACACATTTTTTCTCCTTTTCATACCATCTTATGAAACAGTTTAAAAAATAGTGCAAAAAATAAAAACCTCGCTAAGAGATTTTTATATCTATTTATTTAATTTATGCTTAAACTATCCCACCATCAACTGATATTACTTGCCCTGTTATATAGCTTGCTTTAGGGCTTGCAAGAAACTCTACAACACCAGCAACATCATCAACCGTACCTATTCTATTTAGTGCAGTTTGACTAGATAAAGAGTTCAGTGTTTGCTCGTCTAGATTCTTTATCATGTCTGTATTTATAACGCCAGGTGCCACAACATTCACGGTAATGCCACTAAGACCTAGCTCCTTGGCAAGTGCCTTTGAAAAACCTATGAGCCCAGCCTTGCTAGCGCTGTAAACACTCTCGCCTGCACCGCCTATAATTCCCCACATAGACGAAATATTTATAATTGCACCACTTTGGTTTTTAATCATGTTCTCACTTGCACTTTTGCATAAGTTTATAGTACCAATAAGGTTTGTGTCAATAATTTCACGAATTTGGTCATAGGACGCATCTATAAGCAAGCTATATCCAGATATTCCAGCATTACACACCAAAACATCAACCTTTCCAAAAACTTTTATTGCTTCGCTTATAAGATATTTAGCCTCCGCATCCTTTGAAATATCCGCCTTAACAATCAATGGTTTTCCGCCAAGGTTTAGCACCTCTCTTGCCACATTTTCCGCTTCTTTGGCACTTTTGTTATAATTTATAACAACATTATCTTTTAGTGCTCCAAACGCTTTAGCAATACACGCCCCTATTCCTCTAGACCCGCCAGATATCACAACCGTTCTAGCCATTTTTACCTCCGATTTTTTAAGCATTAACAAGAGCAATAAGCTTGTTAACAGTAGTCAAGCAATCTTGCTTTGGCACACAAGCTATAAACTTTTTATCAAGTTCTCTTTCTTTACCCCAAAAATACACCCAAGCAGTTATTATTATTTCATTGCTGGTATATTCAGTTTTAATATATTCAGGGTATGAAGTGAACCCATCCCCCTTTTTATAACAACTTTCTCCCTTATAATTAAAGGGTTTAAAACCATCTAACGCCAAGATTTTCATAACTGCAATTT
Source organism: uncultured Thermoanaerobacterales bacterium (assembly GCA_900557695.1). Lineage (GTDB taxonomy): Bacteria > Bacillota > Clostridia > Christensenellales > UBA1242 > UMGS2069. The sequence goes on from USTP01000065.1 coordinate 4,328, forward strand.
CTAGTTTTTCTCTATCTTTATTAGAAGTTAGCTTTATAACGGTTCTTTTGTTTTTATTTTTCTTTTCCATAATTTAAAACCTCTTCTATGTGATAGATTATCACAACAAAAATAATTCCGTCAAATAAAAAGCCACTAAAAAACAACTCGCCCTTTGAACATATTTGCTAGAACTTTATTACTACTTGCGTTTTTTGGGGACCCCATTTTTTAATCAGGGTGTCCGCAATAATAAAAAACAACACAAATTTTGTGTTGCCTACAAGCTTTTGGTGGGTCATCGGGGGCCAAGCCCCTGGACACATCGGCAAAACCTGCGTTTTTGGGCTGTTTGCTTTTTTAAAGCAAACCACCCCTTTTACTTGCTTTTGCCCTCTCCCCTAAAAACTTTCGTTTTTTGGGGGACCCCCATTTTTTAATCAGGGTGTCCGTAACAATAAAAAAGCAACACAAATTTTGTGTTGCCTACAAGCTTTTGGTGGGTCATCGGGGGCTCGAACCCCGGACACCCTGATTAAGAGTCAGGTGCTCTGCCAACTGAGCTAATGACCCACAAAGCATAAAAACATGTTTATTATAGCACAATTAACTAAAAATGCAAGTTAATTTTATAAATTTATTAAATTTAAGAATTCATAACAATCTATAAAATATAAACCTGTGAATTTGTTAAACTTCCAAATCTATATAAACTTAACTATTATCTAGCCAGCTCCACAAATTTTTTCCCTAATTATAATATCAAAAAATGGTTACCTTAAAATTGCTATATGTTGCATATCTACTTCTCTAACACTTTCACAACTTTAAATTCTTCGCAAACTACTTTACAGTTTTCATCAAAGGGCATATTATACTTCTGTAATTCTTTTGAAAAGAATTTCTTATGAATGTTTTTCCACATGTCTAAAGATTTATCGCCCTCGCCTTCTTTTTGAGCATGTTCTGCAGATATTTTATTAAAGGTTGAGATATATGCCTTTTTTGTTAGAATAATAATCCTTTTTGTTTTGTTCCAATTAGTTAGTATAGAAAAACCTTCACCAATTTTTGTGTTTTCAAAAAATAGATATGAAGTTGCTGTTTTTTTGCCTTCCAAAACTAATTCAAATAACTTATTTGCAGTGTTTTCATCATTTCCAAAATGCCAATCTTCTATATCTTGTTGAAACCTTAATAAATATCCATCAGGATCCTGCACTAAAAACTCTAGAACATGATTGTTTATATCGTTTTCTTTATAGTCACTAACAAGTAAATCTACGAAAATATCTACATTATGTTTTTTAAGAGAATAATATACCTTTGATATATCTGGCAGTATTATTTGAAAATTTACGCCACGCCCTAATGGACACTGCATATCATCTGTAACATTCCAGCTCCCTTTCGTTGATGGAAGTGTTAGTTCTTGCAACATTATTTGGCAATCTCCCAAAGTTAGCATTGCAAAATCTTCTCTTTCATATGCTATATTAAAACCCAAAATTTGGGTATAGAATTGTTTTGATTTTTCAATATCAAAAACTCTTAATTCTGGAATTAAACAATTAAAACTGTCTCTTATACACATCTCCGAGCCCACGAGACTCGACG
>USTP01000066.1 GCA_900557695.1 uncultured Thermoanaerobacterales bacterium
GAGATGACGTCGAGTCTCGTGGGCTCGGAGATGTGTATAAGAGACAGATATAAAGGAGCCTTATTAAATGTTAAAAATAAAATCATACTTCATTCTATTGGAAATGAAGATGACAATAAAACAGTTTTTACAAGGTATGAATTTGAAAAAGAATTAAATTGTTTGAAAGACTTTCTTTTATTAAAAGAAAATAAGCAAAAATAAAAAGGCGTTAAAGCCTTTTTTATTTTTTATACTTAAGCGCAATCAATTAGCTTAATTTCTTGATAAGTTTAAGGTCAACCCTGCCCTTCTCGTCTATCTTAATAACCTCAACTTCAACACGGTCGCCAACATTAACTATGTCTTCTACTCTTTCAACCCTTTTATTGGTTAATTTTGAGATGTGAATCATGCCATCAACATTTGAGGTTAGCTCTACAAATGCTCCAAACTGCATAATTCTAACAACAGTTCCTGTATAGCGTTCGCCAAGTTCTGGTTCAAAAACTATCTCTTCAATAATTTGTTTTGCCTTAAGAGCCTTCTCTTCATCACTTGACGCAATCATAACTCTACCGTCATCCTCAATATCTATCTTAACACCAGTTTCGTCTATGATTTTGTTTATAGTTTTTCCACCTGAACCAATAACTTCCCCTATCTTATCAGGATCTATATTAAATGAAATAATCTTTGGGGCATATTTGCTCATATGATCTCTGGTTGCAGGCAAGCACTCAAGCATTTTTTGAAGAATGTGTGCTCTTCCTGCTTTTGCATGGTCTAGAGCTGTGGTTAAAATTGCCTCATCTATACCTTTAATCTTTATATCCATCTGTATTGCTGTTATACCCTTGCTAGTTCCAGCAACCTTAAAGTCCATATCGCCAAAGAAATCTTCAGTTCCTTGAATATCTGTTAAAACAACAACTTTCCCCGACTTTTCATCTTTAATTAAACCCATTGCAACACCAGAAACAGGCGCCTTAATTGGAACACCCGCATCCATTAGTGAAAGAGTTGAAGCACAAACACTTGCCATTGAAGACGAACCATTAGACGACAGCACCTCACTAACTAGCCTTAATGCATATGGAAACTCTTCTTCACTAGGGATAACAGGTTCTAGGGCTCTTTCAGCTAATGCACCATGACCAATTTCACGCCTTCCTGGAGAACGAAGAGGTTTTGCCTCGCCTGTTGCATAACCTGGCATATTGTATTGATGCATATACCTTTTATATTCATCATTGTCTAGCCCTTCGAGCTTCTGAACATCGCCAATAGTGCCCAAAGTTAAAGCATTTAAAACTTGGGTTTGCCCACGAGTGAACACACTTGAGCCATGAACCCTTGGCAAAATACCAACCTCGCACCAAATAGGACGAACTTCTGTTAACTTTCTTCCGTCTGGACGAATTCCTTTGTTTAAAATCATTGCACGAACTTTTTCTTTCTTCATTTTATAAAGAACATCTGCAATCTCGTTTTCTCTGCCCTCAAACACATCTTTAAAACGCTCCATAACCTCTTTTTCAAGAGCGTCAGTTTTATCCGACCTTTCTTTTCTATCTTTGGTTATTGCAAGGGCAACATCATAAGGCTTGTCTGCAAATTCTCGAACAGCCTTGTCAACATCTTCTCCAACTGTAAACAATTCAATTTCTTTCTTAGGCTTACCAACCTCTTTTTGAATGTCTTCAATAAACTTAACAATCTTCTTTATCTCTTCATGACCAAACAAGATTGCATCTTTCATTTCTTTCTCTGTTAACTCTTTTGCACCTGCCTCTACCATCATAATGGCATCTTTGGTTCCAGACAAAGTTAAATGAAGCCTACTTCTATCCTCTTCCTCTTGCGTTGGGTTAATAATGTATTTCCCATCAACCATACCAACCACAACTGAACCAGTTGGCCCAGCAAAAGGAATGTCGGAAATAGATAGTGCAACTGATGAACCAATCATTGCAAGAACTTCTGGTGGCCTATCAGGGTCTACCGAAAGAGCAGTTGCAACTACAGTAACATCATTGTAAAAACCTTTTGGAAATAGTGGTCGAATTGGTCTATCAATTAGCCTTGAAACTAGGATAGCTTTATCACTAGCTCTTCCTTCCCTTTTTTTAAATCCACCAGGAATTTTACCAACCGAATACATTTTTTCCTCAAAGTCTACGCTAAGAGGGAAAAAGTCCATACCTTCCCTAGGCTTTTCGCTCATAGTAACATTAACCATAACAACAGTTTCGCCCGACTTAACCATGCATGAACCGTTTGCAAACTCTGCATACTTACCAAGTTCAATAGTTAAATCTTTTCCTGCAACTGTTGTTTTAAAAACTTTTCCTTCCATGCTTTCTCCTCATAAAAAAGGGCAGAGAAAACCCGCCCCCTTTTTTACTATTTTCTAATGTTTAGTTTAGCAATAAGCTGTCTATAACCCTCAAGGTCATTCTCTTTAAGATAATCAAGAAGCGCTCTTCTTCTACCAACTAGTTGAAGCAATCCACGACGAGAATGGTCATCTTGCTTATGAGTTTTAAGATGCTCAGTTAAATGGTTGATTCTTTCAGTTAAAAGCGCAATTTGAACTTCTGGAGAACCAGTGTCTGCCTCAGTTCTTTTATAAGCATTGATTATTTCTTGTTTTTTAGCTTTATCCATTGTTTTTCCTCCTAATTTATTTGCCTTTAGGCTAAGAGAGTTACTAAAGGAAAAACCAAAAAAGTAAAACCTTACCCAAAGGTACATGCAGTAATATACCACAAACACTTGCAATTTGTAAAGAATTTTGCAAAAATTTCTTTGCACTTTTCAATAATAGTTTATAAGATATTTGTTTTTTAGCTCTACAATTTATCTATAAATATCAAATATCTATTATCTAAATAGACTTTTGATATATTCAATTTAGTTTAGATTGTTTCTATTAACAAATTGAACATTTTCTATTTTCTCGAGCTTATTTATAATTTCCTCTGCTTCCTTACTGTTTTTAACCCGCGCAGAAACCACAACCTCGAACCTACCCTCACTTGCAACCTTTGCGTTAAAAACGCAAATTCTGGTTCCAGTATCGTAAAAAATGCCCACAATTTTGCTAATTATGCCAACTTCGTCTTTTCCGCCAATTCTAAGAGAAATGTCAAAGTCGCCCTTTATGTTATCTTTCCACTCGGCAGATAAGTATCTATCTTTATCAATACTTTTAAGGTTCGCACATGTAGAACAATGCACGGTTATTCCACTGTTAGATGCCACTGCAAAAATCTCGTCACCAGGAATTGGTGTACAGCAATGGGCAAACTTAACATCATCTACCTCACTACCCTCAATTAAAACAGGACTTTCAACCTTGTTTTCAGTTTCTAAAATTTTATCACTCTTGATGGCTAGATTTATAATATCCGCCACTTTAATTCCGCCTGTTGCAATGCTTGCAAACATATCGTCAAACGAATAAATAAGATATTTTTTATTGAGTTCGGCAAACACCTTTTTAGACAAGCAATTACCTATTGGAATTTTTAGTTCATTAGCTTTCTCTTCAAGCATCTCTTTGCCCTTTTTAACATTTTCAGGTTTTATGCTTTTTCTAAAAAAGCTTCGAATATGGCTTCTAGCGTTTGTGCTAACTGCTATTCGTAGCCACTCCCTTGATGGCCCTTTACTATCTTTATTCGTTATTATTTCAACCACATCGCCAGTATCTAGTTTATAGTTAAGCGGAACTTTTTTGTTGTTAACCCGTGCTCCAACGCAAGTGTTTCCCAAATCTGTGTGTATAGCGTACGCCATATCTATAGGCGTTGCCTTTTCTGGTAAAGATATAGGCTTGTATTTTGGCGTAAACACCCAAATCTCGCTAGACGAAAAGTCCATTTGCATGGCTTTTATAAAATTCTCGCTATCTTTAATCTGCTTTTCGTCTTGAATTATTGCCCTTATCCAGTTAAGTTTTTCTTCAAGAACATCTTTCTTCTTGTCGCCAGACTTATATCTCCAGTGAGCAGCAACACCATATTCGCAATATTGATGCATTGTAAAAGTTCGTATTTGAACTTCAAACGGCGTTCCATCTTTGGTTATAAGCGTGGTGTGAAGCGACTTATATCCGTTTGGCTTTGGACCTGCAATATAGTCTTTTATTCTGCCAGAAACAGGCCTATACATCTTATGGATTTCGCCTAAAACTCTATAGCAATCGTCCACCTTATCTACAAGAATTCTAAAGGCAATAATATCGTAAATTTTAGCAGTTCCCTTATCTTTAATTTTTTTATAAAGGCTATAAAAGTGCTTAAACCTGCTTTGCACCTCGCCTTTTAAGTTTAAATTAACTAAAGCCTGCTTAAGATTTGTTTCTATGTTGTTCATTCTTAAAGTAGTTTTATCATACTTTCGCTCTAGTTCTGCCTTAAGCTTTTGATATTCTTCTGGCTTTAAAACTTCAAAGCACATATCCTCAAGCTCAACTTTTATAGCCCCAAGACCAAGCCTATCTGCAAGCGGAACAAACAAATTCATGGTTTCTGTGCAAAACTTAATACGCCTTTCAACTGGCAAACTTTTAACTGTTTGAACATTATGCATTCTATCAGCGAGCTTAATTAGAATAACACGAATGTCTTTACTCATAGCAATAAACATTCTTTTTAGGCTATCCATTTCTGTTATTTCTTTAGAGTATTTAATGCTGCTAATTTTTGACACACCCTTAACTAGCATTTCCACTTCACTGCCAAACTTTTCACGAATTTTCTTAAAACTAACAGGCGTGTCTTCAACAACATCATGCAAAAGGGCGGCGGCTATTGTTTCTTTGTCTAGCCCCAAATCTATCAGATATTTTGCAACAGCAATTGGGTGAACAATGTATGGCTCGCCACTTAACCTTTTTTCATTTTTGTGAGCCTCTTTTGCAAAATCATAAGCCTCTAAAATAAGCTCTGGCTCTTGATACTTTGATTTCACTAGTTCTATAAATTCGTCCATAAGTTTATCTCCTTATAGCAAGTTTATTCATAAAAGTAGATGATGAAAGTTCCCTCTTTGGTGGATTTTGATTAACCTCAAACATAAACACTGGGTAGAAAGAAATCTTAACAAACCCAAGTTCTTTAAACGCTAGGCAAGAAAACATTATTTGAGAAATGCTTAAAGCGCCCTCGCATGCCCTAATTTTTTCAAGCCACTCAAAAACATTATTTGCCCTAATGGCGCCATTATACTTTTTAAGTAGATTATAAACGCTAACATTAACAGCCCTATCCTTTTCAAGATTAACCGTAAGCTTTGCCCTATTTTTAGGCACATAAACATTGTAGCTACTTAAATATATATCCTTTTCGTGGCTAAATAGTGTTCTTGTAAACACAATGTTATTATAACCAACCAATTCGTCTTTATCAACCACAAATCTTGAATTTATTAAAATTGTGTTTTGACCATTTGCAAGAGGCAAGTGCGATAGCGTAAAGTTTTTAAGCTTTGGATAAATGTTTTTTAGCCTATCCGCCTCACTTTTGCCATCTACTACAACCACAGTTCCAAAACAAGCTTGACTTAAAGAATTTAAAAGCTTATCTAATTCATATATTAAATACTCATTAACTTTTCCCTGTTGTTTACTCTCCTCACTTTGATATTTACTAATTAAAGATAAAACACACTCTCTTTGTTTGTCCTCTTCAAGTTTTATCTCTTTTATATAAACATTTTTTAACACTGCCTGAGGGTAAACCTTGCCCTTAAATTCGTTGTTTTCAAGTTCAACAATCAAATGCTTTTTTACTTGCGACCTAAGCGCTTCTGCATGCTTTTCTGCTGAAAAAGCTACTATTTGCTTTCCAGATTTTGTGCTAATTTTAAAGTGCTTAAACTGTCTCTTATACACATCTGACGCTGCCGACGATCTTA
>USTP01000067.1 GCA_900557695.1 uncultured Thermoanaerobacterales bacterium
ATCTACACGCGTAAGATCGTCGGCAGCGTCAGATGTGTATAAGAGACAGGTATACTAAAAATAATTTAGTATTGTGGATTTTGTCCCCATAAATAAAACTTTGATAATAAAAAACGGCTAATTGATTTAGCCGTTTTTTATTAGAACATATAATTTTTAAACTCGCCAACCTTGTTTTTTACTACTTTTATACCCCGTTTTTTAAATTCTTTATCAATAATTTTTTCAACCTCTTTAGTAGCACTTTCAAAATTGTCGGTATAAACCACATAGTCGTAATGAATATGCTGGGCATTCTCATAGTCTACCCTATCATGAAGCCGAATACTAATGGTTTTTTCACTTTCTCCTCGTTCTCTAAGCCTATCAAAAAGCACGCCTCTATTTTTAACAGTAACATAAATGCCCAAAATGTCTATATCTTTTTGTTTCATCATCTTATAACTATCAACATCAATATCCTTAATAGCCACATTACCTTTATTTATAACATCTTGATATGATTTCAAACTTGTTCCATAATACTCTTGGTCTTTATGAACTTTATTATACTCAAGGAAAAAGCCTTCTTTAATTTTTTCTTCAAATTGTCCCCTAGTCATATAAATATAGGTGCCCGAGATTTCATTTTTGCGAGTTTTCCTAGTTGTATATGATTGAATTCTTCTAATATTGGGGTAAATTTCCTCAAGCCTATATAAAAGTGGAGTTTTCCCTGCTCCTGAAGGTCCCGAAATTATAATAAACATACCTACTCCTTTGTTAAATTCTCAAACTCATTTAGCAAACTTTCATATAAGCTGAAAGCCCCCTTAAGCGTTTGTTTTTTAGTTAAATCTACATCTACTTTTTTCAAAAGCTCTATAGGATCAACAGACGAACCCGCCGACAAAAAGTCGATATATTTTTTTATGTAGCCCTCTTCTTTGCTTAAAATCTTATTAGCTATTGTGCAGGCAGATATAAACCCAGTTGAATATTTATACACATAGTATGGTCTATAAAAATGAGGAATTCTGCTCCATTCAAACTTTGAATATTTGGTTTTTTTAGCCTCTTTACCAAAGTATAAATTCTGCAATGCCATATATTTATTATTTAAATCATCTAAAATTATTGGTTTTTTATTTTCTAGCGAAGAATAAACAAAATATTCAAATTCTGAAAACATAGTTTGCCTATACAAAGTTGTGTAGAAACTAAGCAATAACTGATGCAAATAGTATAACTTTTCTTGCCTATTTTCACTATTTTTTATCATATAAGAAGCTAGAAGTATCTCGTTTACGATAGAAGCAACTTCACAAACAAAAATGCTAGCTTCACTCTTTGTTATTGGCTGGTTCTTGCTAGTATAGTAAAAGTGCATTGCATGCCCAAGTTCATGAGCAAGTGTAGAAACCGAATCGTAAGTTTTCGAGTAGTTTAAAAGCACATACGGATGAACCCCATAAACGCCAAGACAAAATCCTCCACTTGCCTTAGCTGGCTTTTCGTAAACATCTATCCACCCCTCGCTTAAGGCGGTTTTTAAAACGCTTGTGTACTCTTCACCCATTTCGCTAAGAGCCTTTAAAACTAGGTTTGCACCCTCACTATATGAAAAAGCCCTTTCCACTTTCCCAAGCTCAACATAGTTATCAAAATAATAATAATTTTTAAGTTTTAAATATTTTTTCTTAATGCTTTCAAACCTATAAAAAAGTGGCAGATTCTCGCGAACAACCTCAATAAGCGTTGGCAGAACCTTTATGTCCGACTTATCGTCATTACAGCACTCTTCAAGCACAGTATTAAATTTATGAAGCTTAGTAAAAAATAAACTCTCTTTAACATACGATAAATATAGTTCGCCAAGCGTGTAGTTGAAAGAAGCAAAAGCCTTGTGCATTTTATTGTAGGCAATTTTCCTAACTTCCTGATTTTTATTTTTTATTAGCATTGAATAATTTCCGTGCGTTAAGGTTATTGGCCCATTATCTGTTTTAACTTTGCCAAACTTAAGGTCTATATCACTAAAATTATCATACACCTCACTAGAAGAGCCAAAACTAGGATTCATATTTAGTATTGCACTAATTTTTTCAGGCAAAACATGTTTTTTATTTTTAGCCAAATCTTCTAGCATCAAATTATAGTTTTTAAAGCTAGGCTTCAAAGCCAACGCCCTGAGATTTGCGGAGCTTATTTTTGAAATCTCAGGCGTAATAAATGCAAGGCGTGGCGAAATCTCTTGGTCAAAAAGCTCCTGCTCTGTTTCAAGCTTTCTTGAAAAGGTATCCTTACCATTTAGCGATTTTCTTAAAAGCGTGTAACATCCAACTTTAGTTTCTAGCTTGCTTAGCTCCTCCGCTTTTTTTAAATAATCTAGTAGCACATTTTCGTCTTTTAGTTTTCCCCTATACTTAGCTAGTGAGCTTTTTATCTTTTTAATTTTTTCAAAGTCTAAAGCCACCTGCTGTTCATCTTTATATATATCTTCAAGATTCCAATTTTCTGTTAAATTAAACATACCTACCTCTCGTAAACATTATAAACACTTTAAATAAAACAAGCAACAAAAAAGAGCTAAACATTAAGTTTAGCCCTTTATGCTACTTACTTGTTTCTTTAACTCTTTTGATTGTTTCTTCACGGCTGAAAAGCTTAGTTCTTCTTATAATAAGTTGAATAAGCATCCAAAGCCCTGCAAGACCAACTATTGCGTAGAGTATTCTTGTAACAACGCCCACCCCAAAAATCCAAGTAACAAAGTTCCAAGAGAATACTCCCACTAAAAACCAGTTTATACAACCAAAAATCATAATAGATAAAGCCACGATGTTCGCAATGATCATTACCCTTTCCCTCCATAAGTTTTATTAAGATTAGTATGAAACTTAAAAAGAGAAAGTATGCAAATTATTTATTTTTTAATAAAAAAGGAAGGAATATCTCCTTCCCTGATTTTAGTAGCCTCTGTAGATAGAGTTTATTATTAAGAACGCAACACAGAAAACAAAAATCATAACAGCAAAAGCAATAGTTGCCTTTTTAACCTTCCCCTGCAAAGATTCACCTTTGTTTCTGTTATAAAAAGTGTCTGCCTGACCAGTTATTGCGTTAACGCCACCCTCAGACTCTGTTTTTTGACATAGAACTAAAACAATTAGTGCAATTGCACAAATACATATTAAAACTGCCAAAACAATTTTAATAACAGGAAAGGAAGTAACAACCCAAGAAGGCATTGCCGAATCACTACTTGCCAGCATATTTGTTATAGAAACAAATCTATTCATAGTATCCTCCAGTAAATATCCGCTATTATAACACACAAACTGCCTGCCCGCAAGCGGTTTTTAATTATTTACAACACAAAATATAATATAACAAGCACAACTAAAGACAAAACAAGCATAAATGTAATAATTTTCGCCAAAGTTTTATTTCCACCAACCAACTTTTTGCCTTCCCTTGTGTCTATAAACAACATCAAACACAAAAAGGCAAACAAACTAACATAAAGAATTGTTAATCTTCTTTCTTGAGGGGTTTGTGCCAAAACTAGTTGTAAATTTAACATTACACTTTGCATAAATAAATACCTTTGCTTTAGTAGATTCTAACATAGTAGAGGCATTTTGTCAATTAGGTTAACTAAAGCTAAATGTTGCAAATTTCAGCAAACCCCACCTCATTTAGGCTAGCACCACCTATTAAAAGCCCGTCTATAACTTTAGAAGAAAGAAAATCTTTTGCATTATCTTTGTTAACGCTTCCACCATAAAGCACTTGCACATTTATTTTCAAGATTTTTTTAGCCTCATTTTTAATAGTTTTAATAACAGGCTCAATATCACAAACAGCCATAGCCTTGCCTGTTCCAATAGCAAAGGCAGGTTCAAAAGCAAAAATTATCTTTGTTTCATCTATGCCGTTAAGCAAGGTTTTAAGCTGCTCTTTAATTCTACTTTCATAGCCACTTGTGCCATCATCCGCCAAGCAAACAACAGCAGTTAGCCCCTCATTTTGAGCCTGCAATATTTTTTTGTTCACTATTTCATCTGTTTCGCCAAAATAACGCCTTCTTTCGCTGTGTCCCAAAATAACAAGGTTAGCTCCTGCACTTTTAAGCATTTTTGCGCTAGTTTCGCCCGTAAAAGCACCCTCACTTTCTTGAAAGCAATTTTGCCCTCCAACCAATATGTTGGTTTCTTTAAAAGCCTTGGCCATACTTTCCACGCACACAAAAGACGGGCAAATTACTATGTGGTTTTTACTATTTTTAACTAGTTTTTTAAAATTTTTTGCATAAATAGTGGCTTCTTGAACAGTTTTATACATTTTAAAGTTGGCAATAACCCATTTTTTCATGAACACGCCCCCTAGATTATTTGTCTTCAAGCATTTCAATTCCTGGCAGCACAGCCCCCTCTAAAAACTTTAATGTTGCGCCGCCACCAGTTGAAAGATGAGTAACTTTAGAAGCATAGCCAAGTTCTGTTATAGCAGCAACGCTATCGCCTCCACCAACAACACTAACTGCCCCACTCTTAGCAACAGCTTTTGCAATTTTTTTTGTTCCCTTTTGGAACTTTTTAAATTCATACACACCTAATGGTCCATTCCAAACTATTGTTTTTGCTTTCTTTATCTCACTTGCAAAAAGTTTACGCGTTTTTTTACCAATATCCATTCCTTGGTAACCCTCTGGAATGTTATACGCATCAACAGTTTTGCTCTTAGCTGTTGGCGAAAACTCGCTTGCCACCACAACATCTACAGGAAAAACCATTTTAACATTAAGCTTTTCTGCCTCATCTAAAATTTGTTTTGCTACAGGAATTTTGTCTTTCTCGTATCTACTCATACCAAGGTTCCCACCCATAGCTGCAATGAAAGTGTTTGCCATAGCTCCACCTATCAAAAACACATTCGCTTTCTTTAAAAGCTTTGCTATAACACCTATTTTATCTGATATTTTAGCTCCGCCAAGTATTACAACAAATGGAGGTTCCGCCTCTTCCACAGCCTTGGTTAAGGAAAGAATTTCTTTACTCATTAAAAACCCAGCAACTGCAGGCAAGTGCCTTGCAACGCCAGCGGTAGAAGCATGTGCTCTATGAGCTGCACCAAAAGCATCATTAACAAACACATCTGCTAAAGAAGCAAGGTCTTTTGCAAATTGATCGTCATTTTCTTCTTCCTCTTTATAGAAGCGCACATTTTCAAGCATAACAACATCGCCGTTTTCCATCTCACTTGTAAGCTTTTTAGCACTCTCGCCTATAGTGTCGCTCGCAAGTTTAACAGGCCTACCTATAAGTTTTTGAAGCCTTTTAGCCACTGGAGCTAATGAAAATTTTGGATTAAACATGCCCTTTGGTCTGCCAAGATGAGAGCAAATTATAACTTTAGCCCCTTGGTGAATTAAATAGTTTATTGTTGGCAAAGAAGCCTTAATTCTAGTATCGTCTAAAATTTTACCAGATTCGTCTATAGGCACATTATAGTCTACCCCTGTCTCTTATACACATCTGACGCTGCCGACGATCTTACGCGTGTAGATC
>USTP01000068.1 GCA_900557695.1 uncultured Thermoanaerobacterales bacterium
GGCATACGAGATGACGTCGAGTCTCGTGGTCTCGGAGATGTGTATAAGAGACAGATATATAGCTTTGCGATATGGCAAGTTTATCAGCAACCTCTTTTTGCGTCATCTCTTTCCCATGGCTCAAGCCATACCTCATATCCATTATAACCTTTTCACGCTCAGGAAGTAGTTCTAGGGCAATTTTTAAAATGTCTTTTTCTGCTTCGCTTTCAACACCTTTACTTGTGGCGTCTGCGTCAGTTCCAAGCACATCCGACATGGTTAGTTCGTTTCCATCACTATCAACATTTAACGGCTCATCGAGCGAGAGTTCTCTTTTTTGTTTACTACTTTTCCTTAAATGCATTAAAATTTCGTTTTCAATACACCTAGAAGCATAAGTTGCCATCTTTATATTTTTCTCTGCATCAAAAGAAGAAACTGCTTTAATTAAGCCAATTGTGCCAACGCTAATTAAATCTTCTGTAGGCACGCCCGTATTTTCAAACTTTTGAGCAGTGTAAACAACAAGCCTTAAATTGCGCTCTATAAGCTCATTTTTGGCCACTTTATCCCCACTAGACAGTTTTTTCGTTAAGCAAAGCTCTTCTTCTTTGGTTAATTTTTCTGGCAAAACCTCTCCGCCTGTGCATATATAAAATATGTCTTCATCTTTTTTAAGTAGTAGTATATTCTTCAGTTTTCTAAAAAACGCTCTCAGTTTTTCAAACATATTCACCTCACAAAACCAGTGGGCTAAGCAGCATATCATAATTAACTGCATCATTAAACTTTCTATATGTTACACCCACTATAAATCTATTAGTTGTATATTCTTTATCTTTTGAAATTATAACTAGTTTGTCTGCCTCAAAAACAATCATTTTCTTTGCATCGCCAGAGAGCGTGCTAAAAGCAGTTGTGTGAACCCCCTTAAATCCACTTTCCTTACCATTTTGCAAGATAAGATTTTCTATCTGCTGTTTAGTGAAATATTTTTCTAGCCCCTTTAGCGACACTATAACTACAGGCAAACCCGTTTTTGAGTCAATAAGTTTATTTCCACTATCTATAAACGCATGGAATTTAAAGGTTTTTTCGCCCATAACTAGCATTACTTCACGCAAAAATGGAGTTAAATTTCGTTTTCTAGACAAATACCTAGTAACAATAATAACTATGTAAACATACATGCTAACTATCAAAAATATAATTCCTAGCGGAAGCGAAGAGTCATACCCACCTGCAGACAATGCTTCAAGCGAAGTTCCAAAAAGCATTAGCGTTGCCAAACACGCCCCACCAAGCAAAACCGTGTAGCCGATAAACAACAAAAAAGAAAACAGGTATTCTTTGAATTTTAAATACCTTGCCAAAATAAGAACCATTATAAGCCCTAGCAAAATTTTTATTAGAATTTGATAAATATTAGCTAAGTTTAACAAAGGTAAAACACACGCAACAACAGTCCCCAAACAAGCAGAAAGTAAAACTTGATACCATTTTGATTTAAGCCTAAGCGTTGATTTAACGCAAAGCAAAATAAGCGTGTTTATAACTAAATTATCTATAACAACATACTCTATATAAACTTCCATACAAAAATTATACGAGCACACTAACCCATTTTGCTTATAAAAAATTTGACTATAAAGCAGAAAAAAAGTTAAAAGCAGTCTAAACTTGCGGAAATTAAAAAATAAAAAGCCAAGCAGTTAAACTGCTTGGCACAATCTATTTCTATTATCTATGTTTTCTTAAAAATGGTGGCAACATATCATCATTATTAACCTCAACCCTAGATGAAGTTATACCAACATCTCTGGTGGTTTCAGGTCTATCAGTTACCCTTGCCTCTCTCTCGCTTGGTCTTTCCTCACTTCTAACAGGTTCAACTATTCTTTGTTCAACCTTTGGAGGTTCTGGCTTTATCTCATCGCTAAACAACTTTATGTTAGACCCACTTTGTTTTTCCTCGTTTTGAGAAGCCATAGGCTTTCCTGCCAAAAACTCTGCAAATTTAGTTCTGTCAAACACACTGGCAGTAGATGTTTGAGGCTTTGGTGGAGCAGATGGCTTATCTTTGTCTTCTCCATACATGTTTTCAAAATTGCTGTTTTGAAAACCAGTTGCAATAACTGTAATTTGAATTTTGTCATTAAAGCTTTCATCTATTGTTGCACCAAATATAGTGTTTGCAGATGGGTCTACAACCTCTTTAACAAGTAGTACTGCCTCATTTACTTCGTCTAGCGTTAAGTCGAACCCACCAGTTATGTTTATAATAACAGCAGTAGCTCCCTCTATTGTTGTTTCAAGAAGAGGGCTAGCAACAGCCTGCTTAACAGCCTCGATATTTCTTTTATCGCCCTTGCCTTCACCAATACCCATGTGTGCTAGGCCCCTGTTTTTCATAACAGTTCGAACATCCGCAAAGTCTAAATTTATAAGGGAAGGCGTTGCAATAAGGTCGGCAATGCCTTGAATACCTTGACGCAAAACATCATCTGCATATTTAAACGCGTCTACAATAGGAGTGTTTTTAGGAACTACTTGAAGTAGCCTATCATTAGGGATAACCACAAGTGTGTCTACGCACTTAGACAAGTTGCGTATGCCCATTTCTGCGTTTTGAGTTCTTGTTCTACCCTCAAAAGCAAAAGGCTTGGTAACAACAGCGATTGTTAAAATGCCCATTTCCTTTGCAATGCTTGCAATAACAGGTGCGGCTCCAGTTCCAGTTCCACCGCCCATGCCTGCGGTTATGAAAACAAGGTCACTCCCCTTAAGTTTTTCAGCAATCTCTGCTCTGCTTTCTTCAGCGGCTTTTCTACCAATTTCAGGGTCTGCTCCAGCGCCAAGCCCCCTTGTTAACTTCTCACCAATTTGAATTTGAGAGGTTGCACTGCTCATAAGCAAAGCCTGCTTATCTGTGTTAACCGCTACAAACTTAGCACTTTTAATGTTTGCAGCAATCATGCGGTTAACAGCGTTGTTTCCGCCCCCACCAACACCTACTACTAAAATTTGACAAACTGGGTTAATATTATTGTAATCCATAAAACCTCCTTAGGTTACCTCACAAGTAAAAATTTATCGTCTTCCAAATTATCTAGAGCCAGCTCAAGCAGCCCAACCTCGGAAGAATAATCTGGCCTTGAAATATGTGGCAAGTTAGGTGCAACAAGCTCCACTCTTCTCCCAAGCCTTCTAGATAGATAATCTCTAACGCCCTTAATGTAGTTCATGCCTCCGCCTGTTAGATATATTGGAATATATTCAGGATATTCAAACTCGCATCTATCAAGGCATTTTTGAATATAGCCTGCAATCATGTCTATCCTGTCTTGCACTATTTGATTTGTGGCAACTGCTGAATATGGAGAAATAAAGTCTTTCCCTTGAACTTCATAGGTATCACTTTCTTTAGCGTCCCAACTAAGCACCACTTTTCGCTTTAAACTTTCAGCCTCGGCAAATGATATTTTTAAACACTGACTTAAGTCGCCAGTTATATAGCCTCCACCCATAGAAAAACTGTTTAAAAATAGTAGCCCATCCCCCCTTGCAAGCATAACAGAGGTTGTAATATACCCACAGTCTACAAGTATAGCATATCTATCGCGAACAGTAGGGTCAAATAAATGCATCATCTCGGCAAGACAAGACGAAATATAACCAAATTTTCTAATATTAAGCTCTGCCAAAATATCATCTATAAAATCAAGGAGGTTTTTTTCAGCAAGCACATAAGATATAAAGCCTCTAAGTTTTGTTGAAACCATGCCTCTTGGCTCAATAAGCCTTCTTCCATCATCTAAAGTGAAATATATTGGCGACTGATTGATAACGCTATGAGTTGGATGCTTTTTATAGATATTTCCAACAAAATAGAGTTGCTTTAAATCATTATCGTTAATTTTTTTTCTTTTTGCAAAATTGATGCAAGTATCTCTACAAATAACGCTTGTGAATTCGCCTGGAACACCAACGTAAATCTCTGAAATTTTAGAGCCATAAACAGTTTCGGCATTCGAAATGGCAAGACCAATGGCATACTTAACCTGCTCTGGCTCTAAAAACTCACCATTTTGAAAGCCAGCATAGTCTGCCTCGCCCTTGCCTTTAATTCTAAAGGTACCGTTAACGCCACGCTCGCCAACCATCACAGTTATAGCCATTGACCCAATATCTAAAATTGCAACATCTTTTTTACCCATTTATGCCCTCTTAAAGTTATTATGGTTCAATTTATATAATTTTATATGAAAATTATAGACTAAACAAAAAGCGGTTGTCAAACAAACCGCTATTATTTATTAGTATTTTTACACAAAATTCAAGCATTAAAACAATCTTTATTGGTTTTCTACAACCCTAATTGAATTACCAACATCGTCTGGATTAAAACTGTCAAAAACTTCTATTGTTATATTTTCTAATTTCTCAGCGTAGGCAGGGTTTGAACTAACATCACTCAAATAAACATACACAGCATAAGCAATTTTCTCCTTTTGGTAGCTAGACCCTTGAATTACTATAGTTGTTCCCGTTCCCTGAAGCTTCATTGTTAATATTTCAAGCCCCAAAATATCGTCATATCCAAGTGTTATGTCAGACATAACAGTTATAGGTGTTTCCCCTGCACCGTAAACGCCATCTACAATTGTTGTTAGTTTTGACGCAAACTCAGCATTGTCTATAAACTCTCCCTCACTTGTGGCAAGAGTTAAATTTTCGCCATGATAAACAGGAATTAAATTATTGCCATTTTCTTCAATCAAAATTGGAGAAACTATTTCAAGACACTTCAAGCTCTCGTCATAAATATGCCACATCCCATCTTCACTTAAAACTCTTATAACTGGAGTTCTTTCGTAAACATAAATTGTAACCCTATTTGGAAAGGTTCTAACAATTTCAAACCTAGCGTAAGGAAATTCTTTTTCAAGCTTTGCTTCAGCCTTCGAGTAATTAGAAAAAACAATGTTGCTACCTTTCTTTATTCCAGACTCTGAAATTATATCGTCCTCGCTATAAGCCTCTACCCTGTTAACATCAGTTGCAAAGTCTACATTGATTTTTCGCACGCTAAAAAGCACACCAAAAACTATCATTAGCACAATAAACACGCCAATGATAGAAAATATAATTATAAGATTTCTCTTTCGCTTACTCACTAGTGCCTCTTTCTTAGTTTTCCTTAATTATAATAAATTTTTAATTGCTTGACTACCATTTTACTAGAAAAACCAACATCTGTCTCTTATACACATCTCCGAGCCCACG
>USTP01000069.1 GCA_900557695.1 uncultured Thermoanaerobacterales bacterium
AGATGACGTCGAGTCTCGTGGGCTCGGAGATGTGTATAAGAGACAGATGTAGGAGATGTTAAAATTGCAGACACATCAGGATTATTTTGTTGTCTATCAGTCTGCTTATTCTTCCACTGTATTAAAGTTTTTATAACAATGTCGGTAACAGGTATTTCTCTTATACTACAAGTTGTTTTCGTATCACCAATGACTGTTATTCGGTCTTTAATATTGCCTTGCTCGTCAAACTTAGGCACTTGTGTTATTGCTCTTTCAACTTTTATTGTTTTATTATCAAAGTCTATATTTTTCCATTTTAAAGCAAGTGCTTCACCAATACGAAGTCCAGCAAACATAAGTGTAATGCAAAGTGGCTTTATAAAATTTGCTTCATCTTTAATTAAAGCATCTAAAAATTTATCCCTAATCTCTGGTGGCATTGCTTTGTATTTTTCATCATCGTTTGCTTGATAAATATTCCTTTTGCCTTTAATTTTTACTTTAAGTGTAGGGTTGACAAGTATCCATTTGTTATCAATTGCATATTCAAAAAATTGGTTTAATAAGTGTTTGCATTTTTTGACAGTATCATTGCTATATCCTTGTTCCATTAAATTGTTAACTAATTTTTGTATAGCATAGTTATCTATTTCATAGACTTTCATCTTGCCAATTAGTGGAGCAATATGCAATTTGAAATTTCTAATGTTCCCTTCAAATGTTCGTGGACTTACAGCACTTTTTTTAAAAGTCATAAGATATTCAAACATCAAAGTTTCTAGGTCATTTTGCTCAACCAAATCATAAGAATTACTTTTCATTCTTCCGCTAATTTCAGAAAGTTTTTTAACAACTTCCGCCCGAGATTTCCCATAAATTGTCTTTCGTATAATCTTTCCATTTTCATCATAGCCCATTGTTAGTGCTCCGCCCCAACGACCATCACTTCTTTGAAAAATCGAGCCTTCATTATTAGCTCTACGAGTTCTCTTGACTGCTTTCTTTTTAGCCATTTTGCACCTCGCTTTGAGCGTTGTTAAGAGTTAGCCAAGTGACAAAATTAAGAACGCTTACAACTTGTCTTTTGCCGACTTTTGTTGTTGGAAAAGTTTTGCTTCGCATAAGATTTCTCACATTATCTCTGCCAAGTCCAGTGATTTTGATAAGGTCCTCACAGTCTAAAAAATCTTTGTTGTATTTAGTTGAAATTCGGTCAACTTCCGCTTGTATAAGTTCATTTAAATTTAAGTTTGTATAGTTCATTTTTGTCTCCTCAAAAAATTAAAATTTTCTTTTCTAAATCTATAAAATCTCTCTATTCTAAATTTTTGAGAAAGAACGCATGGTAGCCTTACTTCTTTCTGCATAATAACAAATTTTCTATATTTAAAAGGGCGTCTGGGTATCCCAGCAAAGCCCAAAATGACGAGAAAATCAAAAATTTTAAGCGTATCAGTAAAAAGTGTTTTATTTAGGCACTTTTTAGCACTTAAAATGATGTTTGTTTCTCGCTTATGCTCTATACTATAAATACCTACAAAAATATATATCACATTTCAAAATCACTACTTAAATATCCTTGTTCAATCAGTGTTTTAATTCTCATTTCTTCAAGTGTATTCATATAATCTTGAAATGCTTTAATTGTTTCGTATTCAATTTTTGAATTAAGATATAAACACTCATCAATTTCTTTTATCAACTTGCTTTTTTGAATGCGCTTTTCCACCAAATTTTTAGCATTCAATTTCAGTCTTTCTTTATCTTTAAGTTCTAAATTTTTAGCACTTTCAATGACAATGTTTCCAAGTCTTCGATAGATATCATTTATCATTTTATCTCCGACACATTGTATAGGTTTATCATATCCATTACGCTTACAATAACTATTTACTAATTCATCTTTTTCTTTTACCATCTCATCAAAATCTTGTTTGTAAAGTGATATATTTGAATTGTGTTTAATGATATAGTTTGAAATATTATCAATCTGCGATTTTAAGTTTTGCATACTTTCAGAGTTATAAAAAGTGGGTGCTTTTTGTGGAATTTGATTTGCGAGACTTATTAACATATTCTTTAATTTTAGCCCAGAAATTCCGTTTATTTCTTCTTTAAAACTTTTTGTAAGGTCAGTTCTTATCTTTATCTCTCGTGCTTTAAAATCAGTTGCTGTGAGTTCAATATTTGCCTTAAACTCGTCCATTGCCTTTGATGATATTCGTCCACGAGAAAAACCTTTTTCATTGCCTCTTATTCGCAAAGGTTGTTTTTCGAAAAAGACTATATGAATATGCCTATTATCGGTATTCTCGTGAAGTCCTGCAAACCATTCAATATTGTTTGGATTAAGTCCTGCTCGTTTGAAATATTTAGGCAGTTCACTTTTAACAAGATTACATGCTTGCTCAAAATTCGCACACCACTTTTTGCCAAACTTCTCTTCAAAAGAAATAACACCACTCCAAATAACCGACTTTGTTTTTCTTAAATCTTTTCGCACTTGTGCAATATCTTCACTTTTCATTTTACCATTTTGATTGAAAATTCCAGATGATTTTGAGTTGTTGTTTGAATACTCAACAAAATCAAGTTTTTGTAAATCTTTAATTCCAGTCGCAATATATTTAAGATAATCACTATATTTGTTTGAAGAATAGTAATCTCTCTTGTCCTGCATTTTCTTATCTTTGTAGTGGGGTAGAAAAAACTCTTGCATATAAACAACATTGGGAACACTATTCATTCAACAACTCTCTTAAATGATTTTGTTTTTCTTCTTCAAGTCCATACTCGTCAAGTGGAGTGTATTTCCAATCATTAGTGTAGTTGTGTATATTGATATTGCTAATCTTGTTTAATATTTTAGTTGTCAAATTCAAAAGCGATTGATTAGTTTTTATCTCGACATTTGTTTGAATATAGTCCATTTTTTGCCTACCCATAATGTTTGCAAGTTTTTCATCTATGTTTTGCAGATATTTTTTAATTTCAGAAATGTTTATATTTTGATTTATAACATTATCTCCAAGCAATTTGTCCGCACCAACCAAAGCAAAATATTTTATCATATCGCTTTTGCTATCAAACTTATTTGAAAACATTTTAATTGCTCTTTCAAAAACTTTGTTTTCTTCTTCATCATACACCCGAAACAAATAACTATTCTTCAAATCTTTTGTTTTTATTCTTACCATAAAACCTCCCAATAATTTTTAAGCCTTTCTATATCTCTTTCTATTTCAAATTAAAGGGGCAATGATTTTCACCTCCTCTTAATTTTCTCAACAAAAAAAGAACTGTCGGTGGATAACAGTTCTTCTATTTCGTCTTATATTTATAGCCCCTCATTATATAGGACAAAAATAGGCAAAAAATTAAGGCATTTTTTGAGTTTTATGCTAAATTTTTTAAAAAATTTTTATTTTAGGGTCTTTTCTTTCAGTTTTTCAATAAAATCATCAACCATTTTTAACACTTGCATAACATTTCCTTTGAATGTTTTAAGTTTTTCAAAGTGAGCCTCAATTCCATATTCTGCAAATGTTTTATTTGTATTTTTAATCCAATTATCATCAAGATTAGAGTAGTCAATTTGTTTGCTTAATTGCTCTTTAATGTTTTTATTTGCACCAGTCTTTATTGTGCGTGAAATTGCTTTCTTAATCTCTTTTATCAAATCTTGCACATCATTCAAATTTACTTTAAATTGACCAGTTTTTCTTATTTCTTCAATATATTGTTTAAATCCTTGTTCGGTTTCAAGTTGTAGATTATAAAATTCTTCTGTGTCTTTAAATTCTTTATCATTACAAAGAAAAGTGCGATAATTTAAGAAAATCGTATCAAGTCTTCCATTGATAGCAGCAGGGCTAATACCTAACTTTTCGGCAATATCTTTTTGCTTAACACCAGTCATATAGTCAAGCAAAATTTCTCTATCTTCTTGTGACAATTTATAAATATTCCTGTATAAAACTTTAGTGTTGATTTTCTTCTGCCATTCATCTTCGACAGAAACAGAGTAGTGCCCATGATTTGCGATAACATTTTCTATATCTTGACCGGTTTTCTGTTCAATCTGTGAAAAACTAACTTCATGTCTTCTGACTTTTCTTTCCAAACTTTCTATACTAGGTGTTTTGTTATTCATTAAATTTCCCCTGACAAAAGTATTCAAAATCTAAAGTGTATTTTAGGACTTAACTAATAATCCTAATCTTATAAAAAGATTTTTAAAATTGTTTATACACTTTTTTCCCAATTTGTAGGAACCATTTTCAACAGCATTACTTAATAATTTAGCAACCAATGTTTTGCTTAATTTGCTACATCCATTTGTTGAACAAAACTTATCTATTTCTTCTCTTGTTACTATATCCTCAATCATTTTTGGATTAGTTTTATACTCTTTTTTCTCTATATTGCTTTCTGATACATCGACAACATAGTTATAACTTTCGCCTATACAAGAATTAAAAATGTCTTTTATTTTATTCCCACCAGCTTCTACACCTTCCTCGTCAAAGTCAAATATTGATAAAAATTTACAACCCCAACCGTGTAAAATCATACATATATTTACGCTGTTGGATGCTCCTTCTGATGGTATTATAACAATATTGTTTAAATCAACTTTTAACTGTTTAGCCATTAAACAAATATAAATATAATCGCTCATACCTTCAGTCACTATATTTAGTTTATTTTTGGCAGGACCAAATGTATCTGTTAAATTCATTCCTAGAGCTCTAATGATAGGAGTTAACGTATCATTTTGACTTTCTGGTGCTATTTTAGGGTCATAAGCTGTTTTATAAATATATGTATATTCATCTTGACCTTTTACTACAGCTCTAATTCGATGAATCCCTTCATTCTCAATATCTAACATATAAGGAGAATGTGTTGTATAGATTATTTGATTTCCCTTTTCAGCAAGATGATTAAATAAGTTAATTAATTCTCTTTGAGCATTAACATGTAAACTTATACCAGGCTCATCCAATAGAAATACAACATTTCTACTTACTTCATTTGCAATCATATCAATAAATAAATTTAAATACCATTTTAACCCATTACTTCTTTCTGATAAATATAAAACATTCCCATTCTCTTTATTTACAGTAAAAACAATATTCCCAGCATTAAACTCTATTCCTAAACATATTTTTTCCTGTCTCTTATACACATCTCCGAGCCCACGAGACTCGACGTCATCT